>JAJFVK010000007.1 GCA_021371795.1 Planctomycetaceae bacterium
TCAGTACCAGCAAATTGGAGGTTGTGAACCGCAAAATCGGCCTGCTGCAACGTAACGCCTGCGGTTATCGGGACGATGAATATCTTAAATTACGAATCTTTCACCTGCACCGTTCCAACTACTCATTAACCGGATGAACCAAATTTTAAAGATTTTGGAATTTTTGGATTTTTGCTAAGGATTTTGATGTGTTTTTTGGTGTTTTGTCGAATACTTGCGCGTATTGCTTAGTGTTTTTGATGAAAAACGGGAAAATGACAAAAAACGATAATCTGATATTTGGCAGACAGTTAGGGAAAATTTTGACTGAAACATGCGCATTCTTATTTTTAGCAAAAACGACTGTAAGTCTTTATTTTATGTTTGGTTTTATAACTATAACTTGACACTTTTTACGCAGTCCTTATAGTTACGTTACTATGAAAAACTTGAACATTTTTTTAGTCGCTGGTTTGATTCTTTTCCCGGCAGTTCTTCAGGCCGGTGAAATTATTTCATCAAATGATAATTTTGAAATCTATTCGATAAACTTCGAGCCGATACAGCAGGGCAAGAACGTTGTATTTGTAGATGTAAAAAACAAATCTGACAAAACTCAAAATTTTGCCATTCACATTTATACACGTTCGCCGGATTACGGAAAAGATGGAATGGGATGGGGGATGGGTTTCGTCAGAGTTATTGAGCCGAATGATACGCAGCATCTGCGATTCATTTATAAGATTCAGGGACCTGCCAATGACAATACCTTACTGGATATAAAATTTATCAATCCTGAATCGCTTGCTTATAATGAGTCGGAAAAGCCTTTCTACGAAAAGCATTATACAGGCGGCGAGTTGAAATGTGTTTTGGAGACTAATAGAAGACTGCAACCTGCCGAAGAGAAAGTTAAAGAACTTTCGGCAACGCTTAAAGTGATTCAAACTTTCATTCGAAACAAAGAGTATCGAGAGGCATGGCAGTTTTTTTCAGAAGATTACAAAAATGCGGAATTCCAGGCATTAGGGGCGGCGGAATTAAAAAAGCGAATGGAGCCGAACGAGCCGCTCGATTCTGCGTTTTCATGGGAGAAAGATGATTTTTTAAGATTGATGCCGATGGGTGCTTTCTATAAGAATGAGAACACATTGGTATTAACTGTCGCCAACGGCAGGCAGACATGGAAAATCGATTTTATTTATGATGGCGTTACATATAAAATTGACTGGATAGCAGGGTATGAGCCGAGAGTTTTGATGTGGCAGGATTGGGAAAAGCGATTGTTGCCGGATATGCAGAAACGCAGCACGGCACATTTCGATTTTTATTATTCTAAATATTCAACTGCACGAAATGACATAGATGAAATTTGTGCGCAGAGAGAAAAAGGGTTTCAGGAAATATGTCAATTTTTAGGAAAAAACTCCGACGCTCAAATTACATTTATATTTTTTGAAGATGAAAAAACAAAAGTTCAGGAAACCGGCCATCAGGGCAAGGGATGGGCGTATGGCAGCACCATAGTAGAAGTTTATAACAGACAGACAAAGCTCGACCCTTATCACGAAATCGCACATGTATTAATGCAGGCCTACGGGAATCCGCCGGCGTTGTTTGGTGAAGGTTTTGCCGTTTATATATCCGAACATCTCGGCGCCAACGCGTTGGAATATTTAGGCGGCGAAAAGCTTACCGTGCATCAGCGTACCAATGATTTGAAAAACAAAGGCCAATGGATTCCGTTGTCGCAGCTTATTACTTATACGGAGATTGGTTCAACAGAAAGCAAACCGGAAATTGCTTATCCGCTGGCCGGGTCTTTTGTGAAATTTTTAATAGATACTTACGGCAAAGATAAATTTCTTCAGGCTTACAGGCAGCTTAAAAATTCTGATAAAACTGATGTGCAGAAGCAGAATATAAAGAGTATTGAACAAATCTGCGGCGAATCTTTGGAACAGTTGGAACAGGAATGGGAAAAGAGTCTTGGACAGCGGACAGGCCAATAGGTTCTTAATTTTGTTGCAATGTAGCCAAAAGTTTAGTATTTTTCAGGCAAAATAACTATTCTACAGGAATCTTAAAAATGAAAAAATTAAATTCAGCTTTATTAATCATAATACCGTTTTTAGTTTTAGCAGGTTGTGAACAGCAGCAGAAAAAAACTGCTTCTCAAAAAATTCTAACGAAACCTGACATTAAGCTTTCTGTTGTCGCGCAATATGTGCGAAATGATTCGAGCAAATACATTACGCAGCAGAAATATGAAATTTATTCGGACCCGCAGTCGATTCTTATCAGTTCAGTCGAGCCTTACGGCAATGTTGTCTGGTCTGTGCAGAACGGCATATACACAGAACCGAAAAACAAAAAATTTTATGACAGTGAACTTTTCAGCTTTATGACAAACAAGGATATTACGCAGGGCGTGATGGAATTGTACCTGGCTGGGCTGGAAAAAGTGCGAATTCAGGATGTCGGCCAGACCCTTGATTTCAACGGTCAGGTTTATGAATGCGTCGCAAAAAATGAGCAAAATGTAAAACTTTTTAAAAATAAAAAGACGGGAAAACTCGATTTAGTCACCTCCGGCCAGGATTCCAAAGGCCAATTTTTCATAATATACGGCTACAACTACGAAAAAATGGGAAAAAACAACGAAAAGTCTGATTTTTACGCAACAAAGGTCGATATTTACCTTTATAAGGCCGCTTATGACAAAAAACTGCTTGCCCAGTTAAATTGTTCTTTAAATTAATGTTAAGTCTGGTAAAATAGGCACTTTCTGTTGATGAAGAGAATTTTACCGAACAATTAGTACTAAGGATAAGTATTAGAGGCATATTTGCGTCCCCAACCGTTCGTTGGTGTATTTCATTCAGGGAAGAGAATATTTAAAAATTTTACGCGAAGATAATTTCGGTTTGGCAATATCTTTTTTATAGTTTAGTGCCGATAATAACCGATATTATAAATTAGTAGCTTTAATTTCAAACTTGAAGCCTGTCTATACGTAGATGGCGTTAAGTCGACGGCTTTTTTGGCCGAAAAGTTACTGTTAGCAGTTTCTCTGAATACTATAAATATATGGAATAACAATGAGAAAGATAAACGCAAGCCGATTAGTAATCGCTACTGTTGTAGTGGTGTGTCTTTTAACTGGATGCAGCAAAGACCATCTTGACCCTTCACAGATTGGACGCTTCAGGCCGATTCCGGCAGTCAATCTGATTCTCGATTCGCTGGGTGTTGCTGAAGAGTCAGCGTCAGCTTACGAAGGCGCTGAAGAGCCCAAGCCGTCAGATGTGGTTCCCTACGAAAGAGATTATACATTTGGCGCAGGCGATACCATCAGGATTCAGATTTTTGAATTGCTGCAGGAAAATTACGCTTACGTTGACAATTTTATAGTTAATGAAAGCGGAAATATTTCAATACCTGAAATCGGCCAGATTCAGGCGGCCGGAATGACAGAAAGCCAGCTCGAAGATGAAATCAGGAACGCGCTTTCGCCTGGCATTTTAAAGAATCCTTCAGTAACGGTTTTACTTGAACAATCTGAAAACAGAGTATTCTCAATTCTCGGCGATGGTATATCAAATCCTAACAGATATCTTATTCCGCGAAATGATTTTCGTCTGCTCGATGCGCTTGCGGTCGCGGGCTCTGCACAGCAGTTTAACGTAAGTTATGTTTATGTTACTCGTAAAATTGCACCCCAGGAGCAGCTTGGCAATATACCTGCTTCTGACCAGCAGGCAAATACGCAAAGTATTAATGAAAACGAATCGTTCCAACAGGACATCAATGACCAGCAGATGCTGGAAGTTATAGAGCCGTCTGTAATGCCGGGGCAGCTTGTTGTGTCTCACGCGGAAATGGCAACAGAAGAAGAACTTGAGAAACTTGCCGCTCCTGAAGAAATAGCACAGGACGATAAAGCTAATCAATTACCGGTAAGCAATGAAATGCCGCGAACAGAACAGGGCGGCAGCGATATCGAATGGACTTTCAAAGATGGCAGATGGGTGCCGGTAAACAACGGTAAAGAAGAAGCGGTTCAACCTCTGGCCCAGTCACAGCAGAAACCTTTGGAACAGACAACTGCTCCAATGCCTCCAACCGGCGAACAAGCACTGCCGGATAAGTACGCAATGGGCGATTTGAGCGCGGTTACATTCCAGAATCGCGTTATAAAGATTCCAAAAGACAAACTTTTCGGCGGCGACCCGCGATATAATATTATCATCAGGCCCGGCGATACGATTACAGTTCAGCTTGACGTTGTCGGCGAATACTATATTCTTGGAAACGTAAACAATCAGGGTATCGTAAATCTTACCGGCAGGCCGATGACTCTTAAAATGGCAATCGCGGCAGCAGGCGGACTTGGACCGCTCGCATGGCCGAAAAAATGTGAAGTCATCCGCAGAGTCGGTGAAAAGAAAGAAGAAATCGTTATGGTTGACCTTGAGAAGATTGCCAATGGTACACAGCCCGATTTCTTTATCAAACCAAACGATGTGATTAATGTGGGTACACATGGCGTTTCGCGGTATTTGGCCGTTCTTAGAAACGCTTTCAGAGCCACTTATGGTTTTGGTTTCATTTACGACCGAAACTTTGGCGACAGACATATGGGACTTGATGCTCCCCTTAGTCCGTTCTTCGGTTATTAATACCATTTATGGATGAGATTTTTCTATGCAGGATGTTGGGAAAAACGATATAGAAACTAAAAGTTTATCGGAACAAGAATTCAACTGGTTGTCACTCTCTATTCACACTTATATCAAAGCGGCTATCATTGCGGTTGCGGTATATTTTTTGTTTAAGACGCAAATTTATTCAATTGTGCAGCGGTGGATAAATGACAGCAGTTGGTCGCACGGTTTTATCATCCCCTTGTTCAGTCTTTATTTTATCAATCAAAAGAAAAAAGAAATATTAACCACAGAATTCAGGCCGAATTATCTCGGCCTTGTGTGTTTGGTAATGTGTCTTGCGGCATATCCGATGTTCCTGTTTGTTTACAGGTTCGGTTATTTTATGAATCTTATGATAGTGCCGACTATCGGTGCGATAGTTTTATTTCTCGGCGGTTGGAAATTGGTCAAATATACGTGGCTTCCAATTACGTATCTGTTTTTCGCGATTCCTCTGCCGGCAAAACTTTATAACGATATTACAATTCCATTGCGTTCTCACGATGCACAAATTGCGGCAGCGCTTTTGAATATGGTTAAAGGGCTCGAAGCGAATGCCAGTGGTGTTGTTATTGATATTGTTTACAATGGCGTCAAGCTTGAGCCTGGACTGGATGTTGCCGAGGCGTGCAGCGGAATGAGGCTGCTGATGGCGTTTGTCGCTCTTGGCGTCGCGATGGCTTATCTGCATTACAGGCCGGCATGGCAAAGGTTTATCTTGCTTGCCAGTACAGTACCAATCGCAATCCTGTGCAATATTGTTCGAGTAGTTGTTACGGCATTTATTTATGTTCTGTGGGACCCGATTTATGCGCAGGGCATTTATCATGACGCTCTTGGTATTTTAATGCTTCCGCTTGCGTTTGGTTTGTATGGTTTTTTGGCGTGGTTTATGTCAAATGTTTTTGTTGAAGAAACCGTACAAAAGGAAGTCGTTATTCGCAGAAAGGATTCGCAGTAATGAACTCGATTATAAAACAATATCTGCAAGTTCCTTTTGTTTTGTGTGTTGTTTTGCTTTTAGCGGTTGCCGTTTTTATTACAGGTTTTAAAAAGCATCACGGGCTTACAATTATAAAAAAACCTTTGCCGCTGAAGACGTCTTTCGACGAACTGGACGAAAATCTTCTTGCGCCGTATAAGGTTTTAAATAAATCAAAAATTGAGAATCAGGACGTGCTTGAATCGTTAGGCACGGAAGATTATCTGCAATGGGTGTTTGATGATACATCTGTTGATGAAATGAGTCCTGTGAGAAATTGTTCGGTATTCATAACATATTATACAGGCAATCCCGACCAGGTGCCGCACGTGCCGGAGGCTTGTTATACCGGCGGAGGCAATCAGGTCGAGAGCAGTTCAAGTGTAAATCTTGAAGTCGGCGATGTGAATGTGCCGGAAATTCCAAAACAAGTTCCAGCAACTGCTCTGGTGTTTACACGAAAGTCTTCAGAAATATGGCAGGCGTCATCAGAATTTTCGGTTATTTATTTCTTCAAAGTCAACGGAGAATATAAAGGCGGCAGAGATGGCGTAAGATGGGCGCTTGGCAATCTGACGAGCGAGTATTCATATTTTTCAAAAGTTGAATTGAAATTTTTTAACGTTAGAGGGTTGAATCCTGACCAGAAGCAGTCGATAGAAGCTGCCGGCAGGGTTTTGAAAGTATTGTTACCGGTTTTGGAAAAGAATCACTGGCCTGACTGGAAGAAGGCAAATTAACGGACATTTATAGCAGATAAGGATTTTAGAAATGGCAAAAAGATTAAACAAAAAAATTGCAATTATAGGTTCGCTTTTTTTCATAATAGTTGTTTTGGGCGCAATATATGTCGTTTTAAGACTGAACCGAAATCCGGAGCAATATTTGAAAGACGCCCGTGCCGAATTGAAGAAGGCCGAGCCTGACTACAAGGCTGCTGAAAAGGCTTATGGGTATGCGTTTGCTTATGCCAAAAAGGATACAAAGAAGAAAGTCGATATCCTTTTTGAACTTGTTGATATGTATATGAAAACAAATGACTGGCGTAAGGCGTCCGGCTGCTGGAATCAGGTTATAAACTTTGATACGAAAAATGCAAAAGCTCGTCATGCATTGCTTGATTACAGTTATCAGGTGGCTATGACCGGCGCCTGGAATGCATGGAAAGATATCGAAAACAACGCTTCAGAAATGATTGATAAGGGGCTTGATACTTCGCCGAGAATGTATCGTATAAAAGGCCAGGCTATGCTGGAACTTGTACGACACGGCCAAATGACTGACAATGAAAAAAGCATAAATGAAGCGATCGATATTCTGCAAAAAGTATGTCAGGAAGAGCCGAATAATATTGAAACTTATCAGTATGTAGCCGATGCGATGGTGCAGAAAGGCGGAATCCTTGCATCTAAAGGTGTGCTGAATGCGGTCGAAAACGCGCACGCAGAAGCCGGCAAAATACTCACAAAATGTATTGAGCTGAATCCGAACGACCCCAGGGCGTATATCAATCTTTACGGTAGTCAGCTTGCAGACACTAAAAACGATAAGGATAAAATCAAAAAGATAGAATCTGACCTTATAAAACTTACACAGAAATTTCCGGACAGTCCTCAAGCCTTTTTTGCGCTCGCACAGGTGTATGTACGGAATCCCAAGGAAGCAGACAAGGCAATAGCCGCTGTTGAAAAAGCATGTGAACTGGATAAGCAAAACGTGGCCTATGCGGTTACATCCGCTACGCTTTATTATAGAAAATATCTGGTTGACAAAAATCCGGAATATTACCAAAAAGCAGTCGATCTTGCGACGCAGGCACTGACATATCCCGACAGTCTGGATATTCCCGGCCCTAAGCAAAGAACGAGTATGATAAACAGATATTCGCTTCATTCTTTCCTGGCGAATTGCTATCTCGACCAGGCGATGGTTGTCAGCGAAGCACAGAAAGCTGATAATCTGACGCTTGCTGAAAAAGAGGTTCACGAATTAAATCAGATTCTCGGCACAGCAGAAAATCCGTATGCTATAATGTGGCAGGGTAGACTTCTTCTTGCCAAAGGGCAGAAAAACGAAGGAGTTAAACTGCTGTACGACGCATTCCAGAAGCTTACCACCGGCGAGCAGGCACAGCAGGGCAACGACCCGCAAGTCGGCGTTTTATCTTATGAACTTGCCAGAGCGTTTGAGGGCGGCACTGAAACAGGTGCGGTCGGGTTGTTTTATTTAAACGCGTATAAAAACAGAATGTATGAAAATAAGCCGCAAATGCTTCTTGATTTTGCATCTTCGCTTATGCGGATACGCGACTGGAAGAACGCAACAGAATTGATTGACAGTTATGATCAGTATTTCGGCGAAAATGACGCAAGCCGTCAGCTTCGCATCAGCGCGTATATCGGCGGAAATATGTATGAGCAGGCCGAAGAAAAACTTGCCGGTCTTTCAGAAGACGACCCGAATGTTCTGCGATTGAAGAACCTGTATTTGAGCGGCGTAATCAACAAGACAATGTGGGATATCACACAGAGCCAGCCCGCACAGGGGCAGACATCGGCTCCGCAGGACACTCAAGCTTTGCAGTTGAAGGCCAAATTGGACCAAACTAAAAAAGAGAGCGTCAGGATTATGGATAAACTTGCCGCGACAGGCGCAAAAGTGCTCTCTGAAGCAGAGTTCGCGGAAATGTGCAAAAGATATATCAACGACCAGGAGTACAAAAAAGCGGCTGGTTTAGTTGATAACTACGCGATATCGCACCCCAACAGCATAAATGCCGGTCTTTACAAACTTGTACTGGCTGAACCTGCTCCGGGCAATATTACGCCGGAACGAAGCAATGAGATTATGCTGCGGGCGATTGAAAACTTAAAAACACCGATAGACCGCGAACTTCTTCTGTCCGGCTATTATCAGGCAAAAGGTGAGATGATGGAAGCCGTATCGCATAATCGTAAAGTTCTGGATATTGCTCCCGATAACGGTCAGGCACTGTTGAACATGTTGAATATTTCTCTTGGCCAGCAGGATTTCAAGGAAGCCGAGAACATTGTTGATTCAGCGGTTAAGTACAATATAGATTTGTGTGACGGCGAATTTTTCAAGGCAAAAATTGCTTACGTGAAAAAAGATTATCAGGCTGCAATCGAAAGAACCAATTCGTGTCTTGAGAAAAGGCCGATTTTTTCCGAAGCGTATCTTCTTCGCAGTCAGGCATATTCCGCAAGCGGCAAGGAAGATGATGCTATAAAGGATGCGAAAAAGGCCTATGAGCTTAATCCTTTCGATGCCGTTATTCCAAGAAATCTGGCTTATATTCTTTATAACCGTAATCAAAAGCTGGGAAGTGCGGCAAGCGTTGAACAGATTACTGAAACACGCAGTGCTCTTGAAACTGCTATACGCGCCAATCCAAGAGATGTGGATTTGCAGAACTTCTATGCTAAATATATAAGTTCGTCAGAGCCTGAAAGGGCAATCGCGGTTTCGCAGCAGATATTGAAAATGCAGCCGACAGTCAGCAATGCGATTTGGCTTGCTTCTTTGGCAATGGATGTTGCAAATAGTAACACCAGTGCCGCAAAATCCGGCAGCGCATATTACGACATTGCGATTAGCGCTTATAAAACGGCTTATGCGATGGAACCGAATGATTTGCGTGTGCTCGGCGGGTATTCTGAATGCCTGCAACGTGTCGGCAAAGCTGACGATGCTGAAAAACTGCTGGCCGGACACGACGACCTGCTCTGGCGTTTCTATGCACGAGTTGGAAGACTTGATGATGCCGAGAAATTGCTAAGCAAGTTATACGATGCTAATCCCAAAGACGCCAATAACACCAAAGGTATGTTATTTATCGCAAGGGCTAAAAGTGATCAGGCGAATATTTTGAAGTATTCCAACGAGCTTGTGAAATTAGATAAATCCCTTGATAATCAGATTGTGCAAATTGAATCCTTGCTGGAAATGGGATTATCCGATGAAGCCCAGAAAAAGCTCAATAGTCTTACAGAGCAATATCCTGATGATGCGAGACTGGCGTTTTTAAATGCCTGGCTGGCCGCAAAACAGGGCAAAATGGCTGAATCTTTGAAATTGGCGAACAGAAACCTTGAGCTTGACCCCGCAAATCCGCGTGTATGGCGTCTTCGCGGGCAAATCAATAATGCGATGAACAACTTCGTTGAAGCGATCAGCGATTTCCAAAAGAGCAAGGCTTTGGCAGATAACGCCGAAGTGCGAATTGACCTTGCGCGTGCTTACGCACGAACAAATTCAGTCGAGCAGGCAATTTCTGAACTTACGATTGCTGCAGATGATCAGAGCTCTTTGGTTGCCAGAAATATGCTTGAAGAATTGTATTATGCTACCGGCAATACCGAACGCATCAACAAATTCTACACTGAGACCATTGCGAAATATCCCAACGGCGTTTATTGGTACAATCACGCAGGTAATTTTGCATTAAGACTAAAGGAATATGACAAAGCGTTAAAGTTCTTTGACGCAGCGTTCCAAAATAGTTTGAAAATTAAGGCAGACTTGCCTGATGCCGAGTCGTTTGATGGAAAGATGAGAGCGTTGCTTTTGACTAAGAAATATGAACAGCTTCAGGCCGAAGCCACGAAATATCTGGAAACGCCTTTGGCTCCGATTGCGTTTGAAAGAATGGCTGAAGCGAAAGCTAATGCCGGCGACAAAGATGGCGCATTGCAATATTTCAAAAGAGCGCTTGAAAAAGCCGGTACAGATGAAACGTATATTATTGGAATACTCGGTTTGATGAATAATGTCATCGGTTATGATGAAACTATAAAATGGTGCAGTGAGAGAATTCAAACCCAGCCGAATTTGCTTGCCGTTAATTTGGCAATGTTCAATCTTTATAATATTAAGGAACAGTACAATAAAGCTCTTGAACATATTAATAAGTGCATTGAAATCGCCAAAGACGATGAACAGAAGAGTTATGCGTTCGCAGCCAACAAAACAAAGCTGCTGATGACAATGTACGCGAAAATGTCCGATAAGAAATATTTGAATATGGCGATTGAAGAGTATGAAAGTGTACTTAAGAAACAGCCGACAAATATAGAGGTTATGAATAACCTCGCTTATATTCTGGCTGATAATGATGTAAGCGTTGGCAAAGCTCTTGAATACGCCCAAAAAGCTTATCAGGCCGCGCCTAATAATGGCAGCATTTTGGATACGTATGCTTATGTGCTCTTTAAAAACGGAAAAACAAAAGAAGCAGACGAATTCATAAACCGGTCTATACAGCAGTATGAGCAGGGTAAAATGAATGCTCCTTTAGAGGTGTATGAGCACGTTGGAATGATTAAGGAAAAACTTGAGCAAAAAGATAAAGCACTGGAAGCTTACAAGCGTGCGATGGAATTGGCCGGCGACAGCAATTTGCCGGATGTGAAAAGCAGAATAAATGCTTCGATTGAAAGATTAAATTCTAAATGACAGGAATATTTTAATATTTATGAACGTCCAGTTATAGGACTTTTTTAATGGCAGGCAAAAAATGAACGACAATAAAAAACCAGTATTTTCAGGAGGACAAGGTATGGCAGGACGCCAAAACCCACGTATGGCGTCTACACAGCAAAATGCCATGGCTTTAACTCCGAAGGAGATATTGGATATCTTCCGCCGGCATATTTTGCTTATAGTCATATTAACTATTTTCGGAACGGTCGCCGGCGGCGGATTGTGGTTCGTGATGGCGAGGTTTGCGCCTAAATTTACCGCAAAGACTTATATTGAAGTCTTGTCGCCCGGCAAATCAGACCCGACCGTTATAGGTGGTTCACCTCTTGCGGGCAAAGATATCGCCTATGAATTCAGGTTTTCAAAAGCTTCGCTGATAAAACAGCAGAGTATGCTTCAGGATCTTATCCGCAGAGACAAGATACGAGAAACCAAATGGTTCCAGAGTTTCAATGACGATGTTATCAAGACGATGGATAATCTTGACAAAAATCTCGTTGCGACAGCAGACAGAAACAGTAATTACATTTTGCTAAGTATGACTTGCGGTGACGCCGAAGAATCTGCGTTTATTGTCAACCAGATGGTTGATCTGTTCATCAGATCGCAGCAGGCTACTGCTGAAGAAGATGTCGGTGCAAAGTTAAACGAACTTAAAACACAGGAAACTGAACTTCGCAACAAACTTGCAAGCCTTAATAATACGCTTACAGACATTCGGCGTTCATCGGGAATTACACAACTTGAATCGACCGGCGATGATAGCAGTTTCCGTCATACAGTTACTCAAAAACTGGCCAGCCTTGAAGTAGATAAATCGAAACTTGAAGCAGATATCGAGGAAATTCGTACAAGTGTTACTAATTACGAAGACAGAAATACTAAGAGCGAGATCGTTCAGCGTACAACTGAAACAGATTCGGTCGTTTTGTCACTTATTGAAAAAATCACTGCTTATGAAGCAGAACTTGCCCGCAAGCTGACGAATCTTGGCGAAAACCACAGAGAAATACAGCAATTAAGGGAAGTATTACGGCAGACTATTGCTGAAAAAGATGCCAGAATTAACTCCAAAGCGCAGCAAATTCGCGATTCAGACGTAACAACAGTCAGGGATCAGTTTGCAGTACTTACGAATCGCCTTGCCAAGCTTGAAGAATTAAGGGCGCAAACAGAAAACCAGCAAAGAGACCTTGATACAACCAGAGCTCTTTATGACCAGCAGGTTTCTGACAGAGAGGAAACAAAGATTAAATTATTTGACACACAGGAGCAGATAAGCAAATACAATCTTATAAAGCAGGATGCTGAAACAGCGAAGGTAAGATCGATGGGGCTTGCTCCGGCTCCTTTGAAGAAGAGTTCGCCGATTATTTATATTTATGTACCGGCAGGCACGTTCCTTGGGTTTATGCTGGCAATCGGCCTTGCGTTTCTGATTGAATTTATGAACGACCTGCTCCGTACGCCAAGAGATGTAATGAAATATGCAGATGTTTCACTGCTTGGAATGGTTACACATAAGAATTTCGACGCTGTTACTCGAAGAGCGGATATGTGGAAAGTTGTAAGACAGCAGCCGTTCTCTATGATGAGCGAATGTTACAGGCAGTTCAAGGCAAATCTTAAAGTGGTTGCCAATGCAGAGAGCCAAAAGGTGATTTTGGTTACAAGCGGCAACGCCGGCGAAGGCAGAACTACTGTCGTGGCTAATTTAGCCGCCACTTTCGCAGCCGAAGACGGCAAAGTGCTTGTAATTGATGCCAATTTCCGCAGGCCGTGCATTGATAAGATATTTGGCAGTTCAGGCGAAAGTCTGGAACTGAACGAAAAAGGCTTAAGCGATTATCTTTTGGGTCAGTGTGATATTCAGGCAGCTATCAGACATACCGATATGGCTGATACCGATGTTATATACAGCGGCGCTCTGCCGGCCAATCCGGCTGAACTGCTTGGCGGTCAGCGTATGCGTGAGTTGCTCGACTACACGAAGAAAAACTATGACCGTATTATTATCGATGGTCCTCCGATGCTTGTCAGTGATGCCAAGGCATTGGCTGCAAAAGCTGACGGTACAGTGCTTGTGTTCAATACCGCGATTACAAGACGCGGCACCGCACAGCGTATCGTTCGCGAGCTTAGAGAAGTCAATATGAATATTTTCGGCGCAATTCTTATCGGCGTAAGAGTTCTAAAGGGCGGTTATTATCACGAACTGCATGAATCTTACAATGACTATCAGTCGAAAGCAAAGCCTGTGGCTCCTCAGCCGACAGTTAATTAATTTACAGTAAAATGTACAAATTTTATGGGCGATAAGTTTAAAACTTGTCGCCCATTTTTTTATAATTTGATGATTTTATTTTTGCTGACTGTTAATCGGCATAATCATTTCTGATTTAATTTTTAACCTATCTGGCGTCGCTGGAACATTGCTACCGCAATGCTGAGGAACGCCGTCGAGTAGATAGCTCCATATATCCCGCAGGACAGAATATAGTTGAATGTTATTTTCACGCCTTCTTCGTATATGGCGTCACTAATCCAGAATACCTGCAAGCTCGGCACGATTATTTTGCCGACTTTTGCCCAAAGATGCGAATCCGCAAGCCTGCCGAAAGTGTAATCACTGATGATGCCCAGCAGGAACAGCCCGATACAGCAGCTCAAGGTTACAAGTACATTGAACCTTGTGGAGAACATAATTGCCGCGGCGGTAATAATAAACAGGGCAATCAGCAGCAGAACCGATGCGTAAACATCTAAAAGGTTGAAACCGTTTTGGGCGGGATAAAATTTCCATTCCTTATTGATGAAGAACAGGAAAGTAACGGAAATCAGAGCGAAAATTGCCAATAAAATCACAGCGGTAGAGGTGAATTTTATGTCATAAGAATAGTTTAGGAAAGCAGTTATAAGCACGGCAAGGCCGAGGGAGCCTGCGCAGCACATAATTACTGTAAAATCGTGGGTGTCGGAAGCTGTTGTCATAACGCCGTGACGGATCGCCATCAAAAGGGCGATTGTGAGGATAAAGTGAGCGATGAAAACCGCGCCTAAAACCCCGAAAAATTTGCCTAAAATGAACAAAAAGCGAGGAATCGGCTTGGAAAGAGTGGTTATTATTGTCTTGGTGTCGAATTCTTCGGTAATTGCGGTAGAAGCGGAAAAAATCGATATGAACAATCCGGCAATAAATAACGTAGATAGCCCTATCTCGCGTAAGAGCTTGTTGTCATCGTCTAACGAGTACATCGTTAGCGATGGGCTCATAACGAATAGAAACACAGCGGTTGCGATTATGACCGCATAAACCGGCTGTCGAATGATTTCTACGAAGGTATTTTTGGCGATTGAGTAAAGTTTATAAAACATAAAAATTTTCCATTAACAGTTTACGAATATGAAGTTATCCGTTATATTAACTTCTTTTAGACTTGTAGTAAAGAAACTTTATTGTATACTCTGGGCAACGGGAAATAGTTCAGTGAAATATTCGCCTGTTTTGTCGTATGCCCAGGATGGTAATTATTTGTTTATGGATGAATAAGGGGTTTTAATGCAGACAGAAGAAAAGAAGGCAGCAGTTGTTTGTCTGATTGCGCTTGTTTTAAGTATCATTTTCTTTCCGGCTTGTTTTATCTTAAGTCAGGTAACAGGCGCATTCGCATTGTTTGCCTTAAGTTGGCAAATCCTTGCCGCCGGTATAATTTGGGCTGTTTTGACAGTTCAATTCTATCAGCGTGCTTTTGCGGAGCGGGAAAAATTTGAAATTGCGCAGCTTGCGCAAACAAGCCAAAGTGATACGATTTTTGAAGCGCAGCAGAGGCAATCGGAGTATTTCGCGGTAGCGCAGAATCGCCTGCGGATTTTTGAAAAATGGTTTCTTCCGTTTTTCTCCGTTTTAATTGCCGCCTATCAGATTACACTTGGCGCGATTCTGATAAGAAGGACGATTAACGGTCAAACCGGCCAAGAGATGAGATTTTTGCTTTTGGGCGCTGTTTTAGCGGCTGCGATGGCATTTTTCAGTTTTCTATTTTCGTTATATGCAGTCGGGCTTTCCTCGCAGGAAAAATGGAAGCCTATAAGGTCCGGAGCAGGGGCATTTTTATCAATTGCCGTACTTTCATTCCTTATTGCCATTGCCATGGCTTTGTATCAATTTAAAATTCAAATCGTTCTTACAGTTCTTAATTGGGTTGTGCCGTCGGTATTGCTTCTGATTGGCTGTGAAACAATTTTGAATTTCATATTTGATTTGTACAGACCAAGAATCAAAGGCCAGCACAGCAGTGCCGCGTTTGACAGCAGGCTGCTTGCGGTTCTTGCCGCTCCTCACAATATTTTAAGAACGGCCGCCAGTTTTCTGGACTATCAGTTTGGCTTTAAGGTTTCACAGACCTGGTTCTATAAAATAGTTGCGCAGGCGATAGTACCATTGGTTATCGTATCAGCGGTTATTCTTTATCTGTTGAGTTGCGTTGTGATTATTGACCCGGGTTCACAGGCGATAATTGAAAAATTTGGTTCGCCTTTTGATTCACAGGGTAAAATCAGACTTGCCGATTCAGGCATTTCATTAAAGCTTCCCTGGCCTTTTGGAATTGCACGAGTTTTCCCAACGAAAGAAATGCAGGAAATATATGTAGGCTATGTTCCACTGGATGACCACACAAAAACACCTTTGCTTTGGGATAAAGAGCATTACAAAGAGGAATACAATCTGCTGGTTGCTACAGAGAGCATAACCTCGCAGGAAAAAGGAGCGGTTCCGGTAAGTATTATCAGGGCGGCAATACCGGTTCAGTATAAAGTAACAGACCTTTATAAGTATATTTATAACCACGTTGACAGCAAAGAAATTCTCAAAGACATCTGCTATCGTGAGCTTGTAAATTTTGCTGCCGGTGCCCGCGTTGAACCTGAATCTGAAAGCGGCGAAGAAAGTCTGCTCGGTGCAGGCAGAGCAAAGGCGGCTGTGATAGTTATGAAGATTATTCAGCAAAGAGCTGATGAGCTTGGTTTAGGCGTTGAAATAGTATTTATGGGATTTGAGGGATTTCACCCTCCGCCAACAGTTGCGCAGGATTTCCAGGCTGTTATCGGCGCTGTTCAGAAAAAACAGGCCGCAATACTTTATGCCATTACAGACAGGGACAAAATTTTTACCGGCAATACCGGTTCTGTAAAACAGGCTGAAGAACTGCACAGTCTTGCGAGCAAATATTTGAAGGCAACTCAAAGCGGCGACAAAGCTGAATCTGACAAAGTCAAATTGCAGTTGGACGAGGCTTTTTCCGGTGCCAGCGGTGAACTTTTCGCAAAATTACGAACTGCAAAGAGCTATGCTTTTGAAAAATCTATTTTGGCAAAAGCCACTGGCGAAAGATTCAGTCAGCAGTTGAAAGCGTATCGTGCTTCGAAGGATATTTATACGCACGAATTGAAAATGAGTATGCTCGAAGAAACGCTGGATAAAATCAGGAAATTTGTCATAGTTTCCGACAGTGATACGGAAGTTACGATTGTCGATTTGCAGGAAAAACTTGTGCCGAGCCTGTATGAGGCCGAACCCGGTAAATAAGACGGCTTGGCCGAAGGCCAATCCATAATTTTGATTTTTGATATTTAATTTTTGATTTAATTTATAAGGGTAATACGAAGATGAAAAATGTTTCAATTTTGGTTCTTGTAGTACTGATTGTCGGCGTAATGGCGCTTTATTTTGTTTCGTTCCAGGTGCGTCAGACGGAAACGGCATTGGTTTTAACCTTTGGCAAGCCGACGCGCGATATCAATGCTCCCGGCTGGAACTGGAAATGGCCTGCTCCGATACAGACGCTTGTTAAGTACGATTCAAGGCAGATGCTTTTTGAAGGCGTCGAGGAAGAGACGGTAACAAAGGGCGGAGAACCGATTATTGTTCAGACTTATATTGTATGGCAAATCACAGAGCCGAGGAAATTTCGTGAAGCCGTACGCGATGTTCCTGGCGCCGAGAAACTGCTCAAGAGCAGACTCCGTGATGTGCAGAACAAAATCGTCGGCAAACATTATTTCAGCGAATTCGTAAACACCGACCGCAAGCAGATTAAATTCAGTGAAATTGAAGGCGAAATGTTGGAACAGCTTGCCGAGCCGGTTAAAACAGCTTACGGCATTAATATTAATACTGTCGGAATCAAAATGCTCAAGGTTAGCGAAAAGGTTACAGAAGATGTTTTCGCAAGAATGAAAGCCGACAGGAATCGCAAGACCGAAGCGACAAAAGCACAGGGCAGTGCCGAAGCCATGAGAATCAAAAGCGATGCCGATTCGAAGATTACAGAGCTGATGGCAGCGACCGAAGCAAGGGCAAAGGCAATCCGCGGCGAAGGCGATGCTGAAGCGGCGCAGTATTATAAGATGCTTGAAGCAGACCCCGAGTTTGCGATGTTCCTTCGTGAAATCGAGACTTTGAAGAAAACTATGAAAGACAGAACAACGATTGTTCTGCCGGCCGATGCCGAGCCTTTCAAGCTGCTTAAAGAAATGCCGAAAATTGAACCTAAACAAAGCGGGACGAAATAAATATGAGCCACGACCATAATCATAATCACGACCACGAAAGTTGCTGCCACCACCATCACGGGCACGATATCGAGGTTGAAGAACTTGCCGTAAACGAGCTTGACGCCGGCAGCAAGAGCCTGGCCAACGCTTTGCATATAAGTTTTACGGTACTGAAATTTATAATGATTGTTCTGATAATTGTGTTTCTGTGTTCAGGAATCTTCACGGTAGCGCCGGACGAACGCGCTATGGTATTAAGGTTCGGGAAAATCACCGGCGACACGACAGAAAAGAGGATTCTCGGCCCCGGTCTTCACTGGGCGGTTCCATATCCGGTTGATGAAATTGTAAAACTGCCTGCCAGGAATACGGTTCTTCGGATGTCAATCGATTCGTTCTGGTACAATGAAACCGATCAATATGGCGGGCAAACGCTGAATCCTATAACAGACGGCTACTGCATAACACGCAATGATACCATCGCCGACTTAAGAGGCGGCGACAGCGACTACAATATCGTTCATTCGAAATGGCAGCTTGTGTACAGGGTTTCAGATTGTGAACTGTTTTTCAAAAATGTTATGCTGAATACGCCGGATGCCGGTCAGGACCTTATCGATGTAATACCAAAAAGCGTTGAGCCGTTTTTGAGGTCGCTCGCTGACGAAGCCATTGTTGTAACGATGGTGAATTTCAGCATCGATGAAGCGATTAAAAGCGATATGCAGATAAGCAAAGAAGCTGAAAAACTGCTGCAGAAAAAATTAGACGATTTGGAATGTGGAATCGAAGTGGATGCGATGCAGCTTACGCAGTGTCTCTGGCCAAGGCAGGTCAATGATGCGTTTGTCGCGTCCATCAAGGCAAGCAACGAGATGGACAAAATGGTCAGCGAAGCCAAAGGCTATTCTGAAAGCAAAATCAATGAAGCCGGCGGCGAAGATTTGATTAATGCTGTGCTTTCCAAAGATATGACCGATGAGCAGAAAGAAGTAACATGGCTCAAGGCATCTGGCACCACGCAGCAGACAATCGCCGAAGCACGTGCGTATAGAACGAAAGTTGTCGAATCCGCAAAGGCAAACGCCGATTACCTGCAAAAACTTCTGCCTGAATATCAAAAAAGACCAAAGCTTGTGATCCAGAGAATTTATCAGGACGCTATAGAAGAAGTTTTGAGCAACGCACAGGAAAAAATCATTGCGCAACCTGACAGCGCGGCAAAGAATCGTGAATTCAGAGTGCTGATTAATCGTGACCCGACAATTAAGCAAACAAAAGATAAAAAGTAAAAGGCAAAAATGGCACATAACGCATTAAATCTGACGGAATACGAAGTTGATGCAGGCAAGACGCATCGCAAACAAGTGAAAGTAAGTCTGGCGCTTATGGGAACGCTGCTTGGTGGAACTCTGCTCGTGAACAGTATGATTAGTCCGCTGTTCTACAAGAGTATGCAGATACGTGATATGCTGGCGATGGTTGCGGCTTTGCTGCTTGCCACGCCTGTTATCATTCATTCTCTAAAAAGCGTTCTTCGAAATGAAATGCACATGGATGAGCTGGTAACGCTGGCTATCATCGCGGCGTTTTCGACTGGCGATTATGTCGCTGCAAGCGTTGTCGCGTTCTTCCTGCTGTTGAGCGAACTTGTCGAAACACGAACGGCTCTTGGTGCAAGGGCGGCAATCGAATTGCTGATTAAGCTCACGCCGACAAAGGCTTCCATTGTTGACGCAGGCGGAAGCGAAAAGGAAATCAACGCCAGCCTTCTGAAATGCAATGATGTTATCAGGGTAAGACCCGGCGATAACATTGCCGCTGACGGCGAAATCACAAAAGGCTTAAGCTCACTGAACGAAGCGACAATTACAGGCGAAGCTTTGCCGGTCGATAAAGTGCCTGGTATGCAGGTTTTCGCAGGTACGACAAACTTAACCGGCGTACTCGATATTAAAGTTACAAGAGCAGGCAAAGATACGACGCTCGGCAAAGTTCAGGATTTGATTTTGCAGGCCGAGCACACGAAAATTCCGATTATGCGAATCATCGACAGATATGTCCGCTGGTACATACCGACGATATTGATGATTTCCGCGATAATATGGTTCTTTACACGCGACATAAATCGTGCGATTGGCGCGCTTGTCGTTTCGTGTCCGTGCGCATTGATACTTGCTACACCGACAGCGATGGTTGCGGCTCTTTCGGCATCTGCACGACTTGGTATCCTTATTAAGAAAGTCGCAGACTTGGAACTTGCCGGCAGAATCACATCGATAGTTTTCGATAAAACCGGAACGCTGACTACCGGCCAGCTTTACGTAACAAAACTTACACCCGCGCAGGGTGTTGAGCCTGCGGAGCTTTTGAATTTTGCCGCCGCTGCCGAGCAGATGAGTAAACATCCGGCCGCAAGGGCGCTGCAAGTGGTCGCCAAAGAAGCGAATTTAAAATTACCTGCTCACGAGGATTTCGCTGAAACGCCGGGCAAAGGCGTTAAAGCCAGCGTTCAGGGCGCAAAGGTAATTGTCGGACGCGATACGTTTTTGAATGAAAATGGAATTGACACCGCAGGCGTACCGGACCCGGCACTGCACGAAGATCAGGGCTTCAGCACGTTATACGTCGCCAGAGACAATAAATGTATCGGCTGGATTGGCATGCAGGATAAGACAAGACCGGAAGCTCGTCATTCAGTTGACCAGCTTCGCGAAGCCGGTATTAAACGGCTGATTATGCTCACCGGCGACAGAGAAGAAGTCGCAAGGCGAGTTGCCGCCGAACTGGGCTGCACGGAAGTAAAGGCTAAATGTCTGCCGCAGGACAAGCTTGCGATAGTTGAAAAAATGAAAAAAGCGAATCACGTCGTCGCGGTTGTCGGCGATGGTGTCAACGACGCACCGGCTCTTGCAAGCGGTGACCTCGGTATCGCGATGGGGGCGGCCGGAAGCGATGTTGCGATTAATTCAGCGTCGATAGCGCTCATGAGCAACGACCTTAGGCGACTGCCGTTCCTTGTCAAACTGTCGAGGAAGACACGGACGATTATTAATCAAAATCTGTTGTTCGGAATTCTGTTTATTATTCTTGGTGTGTCGGCTTCGGCTGTCGGCTGGCTGCCGCTGATTTACGCGGCTCTGCTGCACTTCGCCGGTTCGCTGGTTGTAGTATTCAACAGCGCAAGATTAGTGCGATACGGCGAAGAGCTTGACCCGCACGTCGTGCCGGAACAGGTAAATGTATAATTGATTTTTCTGTGAGATGGTATTTTGGCTGAAACAAACGAGCACAATGTAATAGAAGTGATTTCGCTGACGAAAATCTTTGCCGATTGGTGGGGAAGAAGCAGAGTCATCGCGGTCAATGATGTTAATTTAACGGTTAAGAATAACCAGGTATTTGGTCTGCTCGGCCCGAACGGTTCGGGAAAAACGACGATGATTAAAATGCTGCTCGGCCTTTTGCATCCGACAAAGGGCAGGACGTTTGTGCTCGGCGGCGACAGCAAAGACCCGCGTATAAACTCGCAAATCGGATTTCTGCCTGAAGAGTCGTATTTGTACCCGTATTTGAACGCAAGAGAAACGCTGGATTTTTACGGCAGACTTTTCGGTTTGAACAGCAGAGTTCGCAAAGCCAGAATCGAAGTACTTTTGGAGATGGTCGGTCTTTCAGGAATGGCAAGCAGGCCGGTCGGTACATTTTCCAAAGGTATGGCAAGAAGAATCGGTCTTGCGCAGGCTCTTATCAACGACCCGAAATTATTAATTCTCGATGAGCCTACCAGCGGTCTTGACCCCATCGGTACAAGACAAATCAAAGACCTTATCATTGAACTTGCACGCCGCGGCAAAACTATTCTTTTGAGCAGTCATTTGCTCGCCGATGCCGAAGAAGTTTGCGACAGGGTTGCGATACTTTACGGCGGTATTGTTCAGAAGGAAGGCAGTATTGAAGAGCTGCTTGAAGAAAAAGACAAAACGCAGATTACTACAAGCGTGCTGACAGACAGAACGATTGAGCAAATCAGGATAATGGTGGAAAAAGAAGGCGGAGAAATTGAAATCAAACCGCCGATGCAGAAACTTGAATCGTATTTTATTAATATTGTAAGTCAGGCGCAAAAGGCGAAGAAGTACACAAGTGGTGCCGTCAATCGTCTGGAGATGTCCGATGCTCAAAGAGCCGCGGCGATGTCTGATGTTTTGGATAAACTTGTTGCGGCGAAAGTTGAGTCGCAGAAATTAGAGAAAGTTGAATCACCTGTGGTCGTGGAGGGCGAAAAAACTACCGACCTTAATGTTATTAATCAGCTTGCCCAGGGGCCTTCGGTGCAAATGCCGGAACGTCTTGAGTCTGCAAAGAATTCTGAAAATGTTAATGTTCAGGACGAGATTAAGAAAAATATTCTTGATGAGCTGACAAAACGCCAGGAGAACGACAATGAGTAGAGTCTGGGCTGTTGCCAAAAACAGCTTTGTCTCTGCAATGAGAATGAAAGCGGCGATTGTGTTTATGCTGCTGCTGATTGTCTTGTTGCCGATTATGAGTCTTACGACTACCGGGGATGGTACGCTCAAGGGACGAGTTCAGAGCTTCATCAGTTATGGATTGGGACTGACCAGTCTGTTGCTTTCGATTTTAACCATCGTTGTATCGTGCTATGTGTTAAGTTCGGACATTAAGCACAAACAGATTTACAGCGTTGTTACAAAGCCTATAAGGCGTTACCAGATTGTGCTCGGCAAAGTGCTGGGCGTTGTTGTGCTTGATTTGCTTTTGCTCTCGGTGTTTTCGACGGTCATATACGCTTTGTCATTGCAGATGCCGCGGTTCGTGAAAACCACACCTGAAGAGGTTGCAGAACTTAATAACGAATTTTTCACAGCCAGAGCTTCGCTGAAGGCTACTATCGATAACACGATGATTGCCGCTCGTGCGCAGCAGGCGTTTGATGAACTCAAAAACACAAGACAACTGGATGAGACCAAAAATCCGCAGACAATTATGAAAGAGCTGAAAGACGCCATAAGATACAGTATGTTTTCAGCAGAGCCGGGCGGAATGGTGATTTGGGAATTTCATAATGTAAAACCGTTTGATGCCAATGAGACATTATTCATACGTTTGAAGTTTAACGCTTCGCAGGCAACGCCGGACAATCTGCTTTACGGCGTCTGGTACATAGGCGATTACCGCCAGGTGCAATATGCGCAGGAACAGGCTAAAACGCCGATATACGCTGTTCCACGCAAAGATGTTACGAAAACTGTTCGTGAGTTTCAGGTTCCGGCAGATGCCGTTGCAGCAGATGGTTATCTTGCGGTGGTTTTTTATAATGAGCCGGTGAATAACTCCACTATAATCTTTTCTGAAGATGAAGGGCTGGAAGTGCTTTACAAGGCTGGCAGTTTTACGGATAATTATCTGCGGGCGGTGCTTGTAATTTTTTCAAGATTGGTTTTCTTCGCAGTGCTTGGCGTTTCGTTGACGACATGGCTTGGTTTCCCTGTGGCGATACTTTTCTGCTTTGTGGTTTTCTTTACAGGTGTGATTAATGGATTTGTAACAAATTCATTTGATTATATCGCCGAGTCTTTACAGATTTTGTATAGATTTACGCTCAAGCCTTTAATCTGGCTGCTGCCCAAATTTGATGAAAACTACAATATTAATAAATATATAATTGATGCCAAACTCATCAACACTGGATTTTTGGCAATGGCTTTGGTGGGGCTGGCGATTAAGGCTGTTATTTTATTAGTTGCCGGCTTTATAATCTTTGCAAAACGTGAACTTGCAAGAGTAATTGTATAATGAATATAACTGAAACTAAAAACTTAAAATTGAAAACTCAAAACTGATATGCGGCTTCGTGATATTACAATTTGTATTTTTTGTGTGCTTGCCGCAGCAGGTTTGTTCTTTGTCGGTTCGCAGAGACTCGACAGTATTAACGCGCAGCGCAGCGAAATGAAATTAGTTATGAATGAGCCGCTCGAAAACGCGCCGCCTTCGCTTGCGTTCGCGACGGTTGCCTTGGGGGCTTTTCGCGGACTTATCGTCGATGTGCTCTGGATTCGCGCAGACCAGTTGAAGGAAGACGGTAAATTCTTCGATGCCAAACAGCTTGCCGAATGGATTACTATGCTTCAGCCTCGTTTTGCGAAAGTATGGGATTTCCACGGCTGGAATATGGCGTACAATATTTCGGTTAGCATTCCCGCAAGCCGGCCGCAGGAACGATGGCAGTGGGTTAAAAATGGTTACGAGCTTATCAGAGATAAAGGCATACCGACAAATCCGAAAAACATAGACCTCTATCGTTCCATTGCGTGGATTTTCCAGCACAAAATCGGAAACGTTATGGACGATTGCCACAAGTATTATAAGCTTCAGCTTTATCATGCGATCAAACCTATGCTCGGCGATGAGACACAGGAATATTACATTAAACTTGCCGCTGCACCGCAAAATATTGATGAGGTTCTGACTGACCCATGCACAGTAAAATTTCTCAATGAGCTTGCTGAAACCGACCCGGCGTTCTCAAAGAAAGATGAAGTTGTAGATATTTATCTTACGCTTCGCTTGCTGCCGGCAAAATTCCCGGAAAAGAGTTTCGCTGTAATAGACAGATACAGAGGCACAAAAACGCTTGAAGATTTCGATATATTTGCAAAAGCGTATTATTTGAGAAAGACATGGAAGCTTGAGCCGGATTTGATGGTTGAGTTGAACGAAAAATTTGGGCCGATTGATTATAAAGACCCGAATAAGGTAATTCCGCTGGATTGGACACAGGCTGATGTGCATGCGATGTATTGGGCGGCGCTCGGGCTGAAAAAAACCGGCCAAGAGGGATATTCTTTCGAGGAGTTGAGTACCGACAGAATAATTTTTCACGGTATTCAGAATCTATATACCCGTGGAAAAATGATAATTTATACTTCAAATGTGCCTTCAAAAGAAGACCCGAATACAATAACGCAGCAGGAAAGTGTGTTTCTGTATCCTGACTTGAGATTTTTCGACAGATACGACAATTTGCTGCGCGGATTGATGGATAAATATCGCAAGCTCGGTCAGGATAATGAGATATTGGAAGTGCCGCACAGAAATTTGCTCAAACGAGCGGTTCTGCTGTTCTATCAGGCAGGCCATCAGGACAAGGCTTTGCAGATTTATAATACTCTGCGAAAAGACTATCCACACGACCAGGAAATTATGACAGCGACATCGTTGAATGATTACGCCAGAACGAGAATGTTGAACGAACTGAAAGATATGGGGCTTTCCGACGCGACAGAAATTATTACGTTAATGCTGCACGAAGGGTATGCTCGTTATGCCGTTCACGACGACGACGAGGCTTACGGCAGAGAAAAAATGGCACAGGAAGTTTACGATTATTATGTAAAACAATATCACGATGAGGGCGTTGACAGAGTGATGTTGCCGCCGTACGATACTTTAAAATATATCGGTTTGAGCAGCTTTTTGAACGATGCAAGATACCCTGAAGATATGCGATTGAATCTTGTTCAGAGAATAAAGGTTGAACGACCGGATGTATATGAGAAAATGAAATCGCAGGAAGAAGCGATAATAAACCAAATGGAACAGCAGCAGAAACAACAGCAGGAGCAGCAAGGTCAGCAGCAATGATGAACATACAGCCTCGGATTATGGATAATCTTACCGAATCTCAAAAAAGGGCCGTTTTACACAAAGACGGTCCTTTACTCGTTATAGCAGGCCCAGGCAGCGGCAAAACTCGCGTTATAACCCATCGCATCGCGGCATTGGTGCAGCAGGGCGTAATGCCCGGCAACATTTGCGCCGTTACGTTTACAAACAAAGCGGCCGAAGAAATGCGGCAAAGAGTTCATGCGATGGATGTCCCGCGCGGAGTGCACGTCAGCACGTTTCATTCGCTGTGCGTCAGGATTTTACGCAAGTATAACGAAGCCGCCAAAATCGCTCCGTCGTTCAGCATTTTTGATACGTCCGACCAGAAAAAATGTATTAAGGAAGCGGTTAAGAACGCCGAGCTTGAACTAAAAACTTTTCCCGCATCTGCGATGCTGGAAACTATTTCGCGTTTGAAAAATAATCTTGAGGATGTAAAAGCGTTCGAGCAGCGAAGTCAGGGCGATTTCTTTTCGCAGTGTGTTTTTAAGATATATAAAAATTATCAGAAGATTCTCGAAAGAAATAATGCGATGGACTTTGACGATTTGCTTCTTAAGACGGCGTTTCTGCTGAAAGATAACGCAGAGATAAGAAAACAGCTCAACGAGCATTATAAGTATCTGATGGTTGACGAATATCAGGATACCAACCACGCACAGTATCAGATTGCCAAAGGTCTTTCCTCACTACATGGTAATATCTGCGTAACAGGCGACCCCGACCAATCCATCTACGGCTGGCGCGGCGCCGATA
This sequence comes from Planctomycetaceae bacterium, assembly GCA_021371795.1. NCBI lineage: Bacteria > Pseudomonadati > Planctomycetota > Planctomycetia > Planctomycetales > Planctomycetaceae > Planctomycetaceae bacterium. Next base: position 26,179 of record JAJFVK010000007.1, read on the forward strand.
TTGGTAACATCCTTGCGTTTGAAAAAGACTGGCCGGCTGCGACGATTATAAAGCTGGAGGAAAATTTCCGGTCTCTGCCGGGCATTCTCGAAATTGCTGATAAACTTATCGTATCGAACAAAAGCAGAAAACTGAAAAAACTTGTACCGGTTCATCAGGGCAAGGCTGATATAAAAGCCGAGTGCCTTGAAGACGAACAGGCAGAAGCGTCATTTATCGCCGGCCACATCGGCGGCCTTCTCGCCAATGGCACAGCTCCGAATCAGATTGCCATTTTCTACCGCGTAAACTCGATGAGCAGGGCTATTGAAGAATCGTTCATTCTGAACAAAATCCCGTACCAGATAGTCCGCGGCGTGGAATTTTACAACCGCAGGGAAATCAAGGATATGCTCGCCTATCTTCGGCTGATAGTAAATCCGTCCGATGACCAGGCGTTTACGCGAATCGTCAACACACCCGCAAGAGGTATTGGCCCGACGACTGTGTCGAGACTTGAGTCTTTCGCAGCGGTGAATAATATCAGCATTTTTCAGGCGGCCAAAGATTGTTCGCACGTTCAAGCGTTGACAGAATCGGCCAGAACAAAACTCAAAGTCTTCGTGAAGATGATGGAAGACTTTACGAAAGAAAAAGAATCGCCGACTGCGGTGGTTATGGAAAATGTATTCAAGGCCAGCGGTTTATATGAATCGCTCAAAGCCGAAGCCGCTGAAGAGGATTACAGCAAGTCGCCGCCGATTGACAATGTGTATGAGTTAATTAACTCCGCAAAAAGGTTCGACGAGCAGCAGCTTGGCGGCCTTATAGAGTTTATGCAGCATATCGCGTTGTTCAGCGATACGGATACTTACGACAGCAGGAGCGGCAAAGTATCGTTGATGACGCTGCATTGCGCCAAGGGGCTTGAGTTTGACAATGTTATTATCGCCGGCCTTGAGCAGGGGCTTTTGCCGCACGAACGCAGCGTTGATAGCCCGCGAGAGCTTGAAGAGGAGCGAAGGCTGTTTTTTGTCGGCGTTACGCGAGCAAGAAAGAACTTGTGCGTAACGTTATGCCGATACAGGACTATCCACGGCCAAATTATGAGGACGATTCAGTCGCCGTTCCTTTCGGAGGCGGGGCTTTATCTGGCCGAACCAGAGCAAAAAGAATATGTTGAACAAAAAACCGGCCTGGATTATGATACTTCCGACAGCCAACTGCCGGAATATGAAATCGGGTTCAAGGAAGGGCAGCTTGTTTCGCACAAAAAATTCGGCACAGGCCGAATCCGCAAGATTCATAACCTGTCCGCCGATAGCGTTGTAGAGGTCGAGTTTAGAAATGGAATGGTTAAGCAGTTAATGCTTAAATACGCGAATTTAACGATTATTGGAAATAATTAGGAGTCATATATGGAAAATCCGCAGGTAAATTTTTACTATAAAAACGTTACGGACAGCGTGCTCGGCAAAGAACACGGCATAACAAAAAAGCAATTCAGTCAGCTCGCCAAAAAGACCCAGCCCTGCATCGTTGAGCTTAACAATCAGCGAAAGGCCGGCAAAGTTCGTTACAGGGATTTGCCGTATCAGACCGATACCGTTAGACAAGTCAAAGCAATCGCCAAACAAGTCAAAGGCTGCGAAAATTTCGTAGTTCTCGGAATCGGCGGCTCGGCACTCGGCAATATAGCTCTGCAAACCGCGTTGAATCCGTATATGTATAATCTTGACGACAAGCAGCGAAAAGGCCCAAGACTTTTCGTGATGGATAATGTTGACCCCGTGCAGATGAAGTCGTTCTTTGATTGGATTGGCGGCAGACTCGACAACACCGTTTTCAATGTTATCAGCAAATCCGGCAGAACAGCCGAGACTGCTTCGCAGTTTATGACCGTTTGCAATATGCTCGAAAAAAAATTGGGCGCGAAAAAATTAAAAGAACAGGTTGTCGCCACAACAGACCTAAAGCACGGCACACTCCGCAAAATTACCGATGAGTACGGCTTCCGGAGTCTGGAAGTTCCGGATGGCGTTGGCGGCAGATTCAGCGTTTTGAGCGCAGTTGGCTTATTGAGTGCTGCTGTTTGCGGCATTAATATTGATGCGCTTTTGGCCGGTGCTGCCGATATGGACAAAAAGGTCAGCATAACAAAATTCTTTGAAAACCCCGCAGCGGTAAATGCCGCGATTAACTGGCATTATTACACAAGAGGCAAAAAAATATCTGTTATGATGCCGTACAGTTACGGCCTGAAAGATTTGTCAGATTGGTACAGACAGTTATGGGCTGAAAGTCTCGGCAAGACAAATGATGTAAAGGGCAAAAAAGTTTTCGTTGGCCCCACCCCTGTAAAAGCTCTCGGCGCCACCGACCAGCACAGTCAGGTTCAGCTTTACCGTGAAGGACCGAACGATAAATTGTTTACATTACTGTCGGTAAAGGAATTCGGCAGCGATGTAACGATTGGCAAGGCTCCGAAAGTCGCGCCGGAATTGGCGGTTCTTTCAGGACACAAGATGAGCAAGCTTATTAATAGTGAAAAAATCGGAACGGAATACGCTTTGATATTTGACAAGCGTCCGTGCCTGACAGTTGAATTTGAAAAGGTTACGCCGTATACTATAGGCCAGTTCATATATCTCTTTGAGGCGACTACATCGATAGCGGGTCTGCTGTTTAATATTAACGCGTATGACCAGCCGGCTGTTGAACTTGGCAAAGACGCGACGCTTGCGCTGATGGGCAGCAAAGATTACGCTAAATTAGCGAAAAAAATTAAACCGTTTGAAAAAATGGATAGTCGTTTTGTGATATAAGAAATAGGACTATCTCTAAAAAATAAAAATCAGAGCCATGAGCGTTGGAGCCGCAGCGGAAACCCATAAGCGAAGCGGGGTCAGCGATTGGTAAAAAAACGAATTTATCGTGTTTGATAGTAAATTTTAGAGATACCCATAATTTTTTCGACCAAAGTGAAAAGGAATCGAATATGCGATTTGCGGTTATAATGGCAGGTGGCACCGGCAAAAGGCTTTGGCCTTTGAGCAGGGAGAGCAGACCAAAACAGGTTCTCAAACTGATTGAAGGCGACACGCTTTTGCACGGATGTTTTCAGCGTGTGAACAGTCTGTTCGACCTTCGCAATATCATTGTACTCACCAACAAAGGTTATTCTGATATTGTGCGTGAAAACCTTTCGGAGATTCCTTACGATAATGTTATTGCCGAGCCGGAAGTCCGCGACACTGCCGGTGCGATTGGCCTTGCCGCCGCGGTGCTTTCAAGATTCGACCCAGATGCTACTATGGCGGTGGTAACAGCCGACCAGATTATCAAACCGACAGAAGTTTTCAATCGCGCATTGAATGACGCGATGAATTTCGTCGAGAAAAATCCCAAAGCGCTTGTTACGTTCGGCATTCAGCCGTCGTTTCCGAACACGCAGTTGGGTTACATAAAATTAGGCAAATGCCAAAAGTGCACGGATTTTAATAACGAGATTTATTGCGTAGAGGCGTTCAAGGAAAAGCCCGATGCGCAAACTGCCAAAGAGTATCTTTCGACAGGGCAGTACTGCTGGAATTCAGGTCTTTTTGTCTGGAAGGCGAAAAGAATACTCGAATTGCTTTATGAAAAGTTGCCGCAGTGCAAAAAGCCCTTGCAGACGATTCAGGCTGCATGGGGCGGCCACAATCAGGAAGAAATCCTTGCCGAGGCATTTGTAAAGTTGCCGAAAATCAGCATTGATTTTGCCGTTATGGAAAAAGCGCCAGATGTCCACGCGATAAAGCTGAATTGCCAGTGGCTCGATATGGGGTCGTTCTCTGCGCTTGCGGACATTACAAAGTCCGACCCAAATGGAAATATTGTCGTGGCCGAGCAGAGCGAAGTATTGGACTGCAAGGACAGCATCATCGTTACCGAAGATAAAAAGCATCTCATTGCGACGATTGGCCTGAAAAATATGGTCGTTGTTCACAGTCCGGACGCGACATTCGTTTGTCCAATAGAAGAAATTGGAAAGTTGAAGGATTTGCTCAATACCATCAAGGAACACGGCAAAGAGCGGTATTTATAATGCGTTTCTTGTGTATTGATTTTGGCGATAAACGAACAGGATTGGCAATTTGCGACGGCGATGAAATTCTCGCAAGTCCTTTGCAGGTTATTGAGGGGCAAAAAACTCTGCATGATGAAATCCTGAAAATCGCGAAAGAAAATCAGGTTGAGGGATTGGTCTTTGGTTTGCCGTTGAATATGGATGGCAGCGAAGGCGACAGGGCAGTGATGACCAGAAAATTCGCTGGCGCAATCAAATCGCGAACAACTCTGCCGATATACTTTCAGGACGAAAGACTTTCCACTTATGCCGCAGGCGATAAACTTGCCCAAACCGGCCTGACGCACAAACAGAAGAAAAATAAAATCGACGCTATTGCCGCGGCAGAAATCCTAAAAAATTTCATCGAGAAAAGAAAAACTCAAGAATAAATTATTGAAACAGCCACGTTGAAAGATACCTTTCGCCCGTATCCGGCAGAATCACAACTATCAATTTACCTTTATTTTCCATTCTTTTAGCGATTTCAAGAGCCGCCCACAACGCTGCGCCTCCTGAAATACCTGCCAGAATACCGTCTGTTTTTGCCAGAAGCCTTGCTGTTTGGCCTGCATCGTCATCTTTTACGCGAACGATTTCGTCGATAATGTCTTTGTTCAATACTTGCGGGACAAAACCTGCGCCGATGCCTTGGATTTTGTGCGGACCGGCTTTTCCTTCCGAAAGCACCGGCGAAGTGTCCGGCTCAACGGCAATTGCTTTGAAACTCTTTTTTCGCTTCTTGATTACTTCTGATATGCCGGTAATTGTACCGCCTGTCCCAACACCCGCGACAAGAAAGTCGATTTTGCCGTCAGTGTCATTCCATATTTCTTCTGCGGTGGTTTTGCGATGTATTTCAGGATTTGCCGGATTGTTGAACTGATGCGGTATAAAGCTGTTTGGCGTACTTTTCGCTAATTCTTCTGCCTTGGCTATCGCTCCACTCATTCCTTTGAGGCCTTCAGTCAGCACAAGTTCTGCGCCGAAAATTTTCAGTAGTTGCCGTCGTTCCTGGCTCATAGTTTCCGGCATTGTAAGTATCAGTTTGTAACCTCTTGCCGCAGCCGCAAACGCCAAAGCGATTCCTGTATTACCGCTTGTCGGCTCGATAATTACAGAGTCTTTGTGCAGCAGTCCATTCTTTTCTGCGTCTTCGATTAATGCGATACCTAATCTGTCCTTGACGCTTGAGAGCGGATTGAACGATTCAATTTTGGCCAGAATTGTTGCGTTCAGACCTTCAGCAATTTTATTCAGCCTGACCAAAGGCGTATTACCGATGGTTTTCGTTATGTCATCAAATATTTTTGCCATTTTTGTTCTCCAAAATATTATGCTTTCTCCAGAGCTTGATTAATGTCGGCGATAATATCGTCGATGTGTTCAATGCCGACAGACAGACGAATAAAGTCGGGCGTTACACCGGTTGCCAGTTGTTCTGCTGGCGAAAGCTGCTGATGCGTCGTTGTCGCAGGATGAATAGCCAGAGTCTTCGCATCGCCGACATTTGCAAGATGTGAAATAAGATCGAGTGAATCAATGAATTTTTTACCTGCTTCAAGACCGCCTTTGATTCCGAATCCCAAAATCGCACCGGCACCTTTCGGCAGATATTTTTTTACTCTGTCTTTTTCAGGACTCGATGAAAGACCCGGATAATTAACCCACGAAACTTTGGGATGTTTCTTCAGATAATTAGCGACAGCCATCGCGTTTTCAGAGTGTCTTGGCAGTCTTAGATGTAATGTTTCAAGTCCCTGCGTAAACAGGAAAGAGTTGAAAGGAGAAAGGGCGGGCCCTAAATCACGTAAAAGCGTTACTCTTGCTTTGATGATATAAGCAATATTACCTAATGGTTTAAGAGCTTCGACAAAATTGATGCCGTGATAACTCGGTTCCGGTTCCGCAATAAGCGGGAATTTTCCATTCGTCCAGTCGAATTTTCCCGAATCTACGATGAGTCCGCCAACAGATGTTCCATGACCGCCGATAAATTTGGTCGCTGAATATACAACAATATCAACTCCAAAATCTATTGGCCGCAAAAGGTAAGGCGAAACAGTGTTATCCAAAACAAATGGAATGCCGTTTTTGTGAGCGACATTTGCGAGGCCTTCCAAATCAGCGACATCCAATTTCGGATTGCCGATGGATTCAGCATAGATAGCTTTTGTTTTTGGTGTGATTGCTTTTTGAAAAGCGGCCAAATCGTTTGATTTGACAAAATTTACCTTTATGCCAAACCGTGCGAATGTGTAATGGAGCAGATTGTAAGTGCCGCCATAAAGATTGTCTGCGGAAATAATTTCATCACCTGCCTGTGCGATGTTGAGCAAAGCAAGTGAAATTGCCGCTTGTCCGCTTGCTGTTGCAAGAGCGCCGACTCCGCCGTCAATAAGTGCGATGCGTTTTTCAAGCACATCCGTCGTGGGATTCATCAGACGCGTATAAATATTGCCGAATTCCCGCAGGCCGAAAAGATTCGCTGCGTGATCGCTGTTTTTAAATTGATACGAGGTTGTCTGGTAAATCGGAACAGCTCGTGAGCCTGTTGTCGGATCGGCTTCCTGTCCGCCGTGTAACGCTAATGATTCTATTTCCAGTTTGTGATCTACTTTACTCATTTGTTTATTCCTTAAAAAGCGTATTGTGCACTTAATACAATTCCGTCACCGAGTCCGACTGCCGGACTTCCCGTACGGTTTCCTGTTACTACATAAGCCGCGACAAGCGACAAATCTTTAGTTATAAACCACGCAACATGTGCATCCCAGTAGTCTGCGTTTTTGAAATCGCTGAATTGTGCTCCCTGCCGGTATTCAACGCCCACGGCAACGTTCTTCAGCGGCAATACATCGATATTGCCGAAGAGAACTTCATCACGTTCGTCATCGAATCCCAAAACGCCCAGCACACGGCCTTTAGTCGAAAGCAAACCGCCGGATATCAAAACAGGTTTCGGCAGTGATTTAATCATTTTGGTCGCGACTATGTAGAAATCTAATCCTGAATTCTCAACACCTGCCGGCGTGTCGTAATCCGTATGCTTCGCGACGGCACCAATTGAAATCGCAGGAGCAAAACTCCAGTCATTAAAATTTTCTTCAAGCAAAAGCAATTTGGTGCCTATATTATGCTTTTGTATATCCTGAAAACTTGTCGAAATATTTTCAAACCCATAAGAAACTTCCAGTCGATTAAAAAATGTTTGAGCTATACCGACTGTTGACCAGTCAATTTTGCTTTGTCTTAAATTTACATACCAGGTTCCAATTTGGGGTTTACTTGTGATGACATCATCGAGCGAAAATTTACCATGGAAATTTGGCTCTGCATCTTTTGTTTTATTACCCGCGGTGTACGCAAGGGGGTTGAACGCCACACCGCCGACACCTTCAAGGTTGTTTAACGGGACGCCCGCGTAAGTTGAAGTTGAACTTATTAAAATTAACCACGTTGCTGTTGTAAAAAATGTTAATAATCGTTTCATCTGGAATACTCCTTAAAATAAAAATGTTCTTCATGTTTGCAGGATTTCCAGATGACTGGTTGACCCGTTATTATTGCTTATATTTTGTTTTGTCCTGCGGGTTACCGCTTGGATGAATTAGTTATCAGATGCCGCCTCCTTTCTCAATATTCCAATAATCATCATATCTTTTCCGTTCAGTTATTTCGATTTGCACTATTTTCGCATCGTGAACCTTGATTAATACATTCCCATAATCAAGCCCTGCGATAGAAGATGCAATTTCTTTTACAATAGCTTCGTTCGTCGAATATTCAGTTTTTCTATTAGTTTGGTTCATATATCCTATTATTCCTATGGTATTAATGGGGATTATATACAATTGCAAAAAAACTGTCAAACACTTTTTCGTAAAAATATTTGACAGTTTATAAGTTACTTAAATATAAGAAGTTATGTTATCCTTGTGCTTTTTCGATAATATCGTCTGGAATATCAAAGTTCGCGTAAACGTTCTGGACGTCATCATTTTCTTCGAGTTCATCAATCAAAGCGAGAATCTTTTTTGCCGCCACTGGATCGTTTATTGGTATGGAATTTTGCGGAATCATTGATATTTCGCTGCTCTGAACCGGTATCTTTTTGTCATCAATTGCTTTTTTCAAATTTTCATAAGCGGCCTGCTCGCAGGTTATCTCGTAGGCTTCGCCGGTGTTCTGCATATCCTCTGCGCCCGCAGAAAGGACCAGTTCCATCAATTCGTCTTCGTCTGCGTCTTTGGTCAATACGTGAATCATCCCTTTTTTGCTGAACATATAGCTTACGCATCCGGTTGAGCCTAAAGAGCCGCCGTGATGGTCGAAAATTTTTCTGACTTCAGGCCCAGTTCGATTGCGATTGTCGGTCAATGCTTCGGCTATTATAGCCACGCCGCCGTGTGCATAGCCTTCATAAAAAATGGGAACGAAGGCGATATTATCGCCGCCGCCGGCGCCTTTTTTCACAGCCTTTTCGATTGTGTCCTTGGGCATATTTGCCTGTTTGGCTTTATCGATAGCGTAACGCAGTGCAAGATTTTGCCCGGGGTCAGGCCCGCCGTTTTTGGCGGCAACGATAATTATACGTGCAATCTTGCTCCATACTTTCCCGCGTTTTGCGTCGTTAGCGGCTTTTTTATGTTTGATTCCTGCCCAGTGTGAATGTCCTGACATAAATATTCGTCCCTAATTTAATTTTTTTGTTAATCCGCGGGCAAGTGCTTCCGAATAACACATGCCGTTTCATCGCGGAAATTTACTACCCTGAAGGGTAACCATTAATGTATAACTTTATTTAAGGGATAAGTAATAATTCCAGAAGCGCCTGCCCGTTTGAGTTTAGGCACAATATTTCTTTCGGTTATTGTATCGACAACGACTTCGATCGCGACAAATTTTTCATCCGCAAGAGGTGAAACGGTAGGGCTTTTTTCAGCAGGCAAAATGCCGAGCACTTCTTTAAGCTTGCTTTTTGGAGCGTTCATTTTCAGACCGACGGTTGTTTTAGCGTCAATCGCTGCGTTTAATAAAATTGAAATGTTTTCAATTTTTTCGCGTTTGAATTTGTTTTTCCACGCTTCTTTGTTGGCGATAAATTTTGTTCTTGAGGTAAGCAGGGTGTCGATGATACGCAGATTGTTAGCCTTGATACTTGAACCTGTTTCTGTCAGTTCAACGATAGCGTTGACTAATCTTGCCTTGACTTCTGTTGCACCCCAGCTAAATTCAACTTTGACTTTAATGCCTTTTTTCTTGAAGTATTCTTTTGTTGCTCCGACAAGTTCTGTTGCGACAATGCCGCCTTCGAGGTCTTCGGCTTTTTTCACTTTTGATTCGTTCGGAACAGCCAGCACCCATCTTGCCGGATTGGAAGTCGCCTTGCTGTATCGCAGTTCGCAAATTTCGTGTACGTTTGATTTGTTTTCGAGAATCCAGTCGTATCCTGTGAAGCCTGCATCGAGAACGCCGTCTTCAACGTATCGGCTCATTTCCTGTGCACGGAGCATAATAAGACTAATCTGCTCGTCGTTGATGCGGGGGAAATAGCTTCTTTCATAACCGGTTATACTAAAGCCCGCTTTTTCAAAAAGTTCAAACGTGGCCTTTTCAAGGCTTCCCTTCGGGATGCCGAGTTTGAGAATCTGCTCTGACATATTTACTCCTATTATACGGATTTCAAAAATTTCTCCGCGAAGCGTCCCTTTGGGAGCGCTGTCCTCCGCGGCGCCAGTCCCCGCAGGGGGTTAAAGCGAAGCGGGCAGCGAAGTTACAAACTTCACGACGCGCGAGTGATAATACCAATTGGTATTTAAACTGTTTTTGGTTTAGATATTTTCTTTTCTTCGGCCAGAATCTGCGAGGCTTTCGGATTTGCCAGTTCGCTGTCGTGCCGGATTACTTCATAGAACGTGTAGGCTTCAGAAGCGGAAACCTGTTTTTCTATAAACGATATGATTTGTTTGTCGTCCCACTGCGGGTCAACTAATTCATAAGTTTTAAAATACTCAATCATTTTATCCGTAAGCGGAACAGCGTGATTGTTTACAAATGTAAGATATATGAAATTTTTTACGAAATCCGTCAGGCCGCCGATTTTTTCGAGGGCTTCTTTGACGCCCTTTTTGCCTGCGCCAACGATATTTTCAGCGACAAGGCTGTCGTGTTTTTGAAACAACGCGTTGAGCATAGCGATTACTTTAGCTGCCGCCTTGTCTGCGTCGCTGATGTCGCTGCCGATAACGCTGACAATTTCTTCAGTCCTGGCTACGCGTAAATCGTTGAAGTCAACGAAGTGCGATTGAATTTTCTTTAACGCACTCTTAGCGGCCGATTCAGTGCAGTCCTGACAAAGCGAGGCAAAAACCATAGCTTCAATCAGGTCTTCGTGCGCAGCTTTTTTCGGTTTTTCAGCGCCTTTTTTAAGGATGCCAAACAGTTTTTTTATTTTCTGTGAGTATTGCGGCGTTTTTTTCATTTTTATTTTTCTTCTGTTTCTTCTGATTCTTCTGCTTCTTCTATTTCCTGTTCTATATTAAGTTCTTTAGAGACTTCATTGATAAGTCTCATCGTTTCCATTGTTTTCTTGAGCCTTTCATCCAAATGGAAGTAAAGGTGCGGGCAGTATCTTGACTCGATATAATCGCCCAGCAGCGCCTGAATTCTGCCTGCCGCATGCTGAATAGCGGTAAAGGAAAGCCGTTGCTTCGTATCGTTTTCCGCCATGATACTAATGAACACTTCAGCGCTTTTCATGTCAGGTTGCGGCCTGACTTCTGTTACACTTATAAAACCTTCGATGCGAGGGTCCTGCAGGTGATTATTGATAATATCGCTAACCGCTTCCTTAATAACACGAGCCATTCTTTCTTGTCTGCGACTTGGCATATTCGACCTTAAATTGTCCTTTGTACTTTAACTATTTCATAGACCTCGAAGATGTCGCCTTTTTTGACATCGTCGAAACCGGCAATCTTTATGCCGCATTCAAGTCCTGTTCCAACTTTCTTGACATCGTCCTTGAAATGTTTCAGCGATTCAACCTGACAATTATCTCGCATAATCACACCATCGCGAATAAGTCTGATATGTGCGTTTCGGTTGACTTCACCCTGTTCGACATAACAGCCGGCGATAGTGCCAATGCTCGGAATTTTGAACGTATCGCGAACGGAAGCCTTGCCGAGACTGTTGATTTTTTCTTCAGGTTCAAGCAGACCGGACATAGCTTTCTTGAGGTCGTCTGTGATCTTATAAATGATGCTGTATAATCGTACATCAACGCCTTTTGACTCGGCGATTTTAGATGCCTTGTCATCCGGCACAACATTGAAACCGATAACGATAGCGTTTGATGCTTCTGCCAGAACAACATCGCCTTCAGTGATGGCGCCGACTGCCGCGTGCAGAATCTTGATGCCAACTTCAGACGTGCTTAATTCGGAGAGATATTTCATAAGAACGTCAACAGAACCCTGAACATCGGCACGGATGATAATATTGACTTCTTTTGTTTTGCCCGCTTCGATTTGACTGAAGAGGTTTTCCATTGTAACCAGCGAACGCGTCGCAAGAGCGGCTTTGCGGGATAAATCCTTTTTCTCTTCGGCAGCCATCTTTGCGCGATTTATATCGCTCAAGCAGTAAAATTTGTCGCCTGCCTGCGGTACTGTATTCAGGCCGGATACTTCGACAGGTGCTGCGCTGATTGCCGAGTTGATGGATTTGCCTGCGCTGTCTCTTAATGTTCTGATTCGGCCGTAGCTTCCGCCGGCCAGAATGATATCGCCTTTTTTAAGTATGCCTTCTTTAATAAGCAGGGTAGCCATAGGGCCTTTTGAAGGATTCAATTTCGCTTCAACGACCCATCCTGTCGCAGGAACTGTCGGGTCTGCTTTCAGGTCGAGCACTTCAGCGGCATAATCGAGATGTTCGAGAAGTTCGTCGATGCCCGTGCCTTTTGTTGCGCTTGTTTTGACAACGTCTGTTGTTCCGCCCCATTCAGAAGGTGCAAGTTCGTATTCGGAAAGCTGGCCGTAAAGACGGTTGATGTCTAAGCCCGGCAGATCGATTTTGTTCAATGCCACGATAATATGAACGCCTGCTGCTTTGGCGTGATTGATGGCTTCTTTTGTCTGCGGCATTATTCCATCGTCCGCGGCGACAACAAGCACTGCAATATCCGTCATATTCGCGCCTCTGGCACGCATCGCTGTAAACGCTTCGTGGCCCGGTGTATCAAGGAACGTTACACGCTTTTGATTATTCTTATCGCCAAACGTCGCCTGGTACGCACCCATATGCTGCGTAATACCGCCCGCTTCACCGGCTGCAACCTGTGCAGACCTGACTTTGTCAAGCAGACTCGTCTTGCCGTGGTCAACGTGCCCAAGCATCGTAACAATCGGCGAACGCTTTTGCAGATTCGTTCTCTCGCGATTTGCGAACTCTTCGGCTATCTGCTGCTCAATTGTCAGCTTGGGCTGAATAACCAACTCCGTGCCCATATCCAGCGAGACAAGCTCGGCAACGTCGTTAGGAATCACCTGATTCGCAACGGCCATAATATTGTGTGCAATTAATCTTTCAATTATCTCCGAGGTCTTTACACAAAGAGCATTCGCTAACTCTTTCACAATCACAGGCTCTATAACAGTCGCCTTTGCCGGTTTAATCTTTGGTGCTTCGTCAGCCTGCGTTTTTTTCGTCTCAAGCTTACGCACAGGACGCAGACGCATACCTTCTCCGCCGGCGGCATCCAGTCTTGCGCGTCTTTCTTCAATGTCCCTGGACCGAAGTTTTCTTGCGGTCTTTGCCTCGCGAATCGCTTCCTCCGCACTTATCTGCGTGCCATCGTGTTTTCGACCGTGGGTTTTTTTCTTGCCCTTGGCGCCTTTTTTTGCATCGGCAATTTGCGGCGCACTTGCCAGCAGAGGTTCCGCTGCGGCCTGTTTGTACGCAGGTCGTGCCATTCTGCTTGCTGGTCTTGGACGCGGAGAATCCATCACTTCAGGTTTTTCAACTCTTATGACTCTTGGGCCGGAAAGTTTTGCCGGCTTTGGTTTTTCAAGCATCGGGCCTGCCGGTGCAACATTAGTCGGCCTTGGTGCTTTGTATATTTCAGGTGTCTGCCGGACAGTCTGCGTATTCGCAACCGGTGCGGCCGGCGGCTCTTCAACTGTTACCGGCGGCGTTTCAACTGGTGCAGGCTCAACAACCGAAACCGCTTCAACAGGCGTTTCCTGTGGCAACGGATCTGCTGTAACACCGGGCTCTTCAGCGGAAACTTCAGTGGGGGGTTCAGTGGGAGCTTGTTCTTCAGGGGCAGTCTCAACCTTTTTCTTTCGTTTGACCCTGACTTTGGCCAAATCAACCGGCGCAGCAGTTTCAACTGTAGTGCTATTCAAGCCTTCACTGAACCATTCACGAATAGTCGCGGCCAATCCGGCTGAAATAGTTGACATGTGATTCTTGATATCAAGCCCTTCAGCCTGGCATTTATCAATAATCGCCTTGCTGTTTACGCCCAATTCCTTGGCTAAAAGATGTACTCTTGTAATTGCCAATTTTGCTCCCAGTTAAATTATATTATTCAAACTGATTGAAAAATTACTTTTTCAACACAACCCTTTACGGAATATAAAGTTGTTAAAAAAGTTTTTTATATATAACAACCTCGGCCTTCAGGCCGAATCCGAAATTTTGATTTTTAATCTTTAATTTTTAATTTATATTTTATCAGCCGTTCGCTTCCTGCGATTCGCCGGTCCTTTTGAACTGCTCGTCCAAAATGGTTTCGGCAACGGTCTTCTTGTCTGTCTCGGCTGTCTGTTTTTTGGCCATCTCTTCGGCAGCGGCTATAACTTTCTGCGCCAGTTCAGGACTTATGCCGATTTCCTTAATCAGCGGGTCAACGCCGATTTCCGCCAAATCCAGAACGGAAATAACACCAAGTGCAATGAGCTTGTCAATAAACGTGTCGCTAATCCCTTCGATATCTTTCAATCCGTTTGTAAGTCTTTCAACTTCCTGATTGTATTCGTCAGGCGTAAGAATATCGATGTCCCAATCGGTTAATCGCGCGGCAAGTCTTACGTTTTGGCCATGTTTGCCGATAGCAAGGCTTAACTGGTCTTCCGGAACAACAACTGTGGCTCCGCCAAGCTCGAAGCAAAGCGCTACCTGCGAACATTTGGCAGGCATTAGCGAGTTTGCGATTAGTTCGTGCGAAGATTCATTCCATCTTACGATATCGATTTTTTCACCGCCGAGTTCGTCGACGATATTTTTAATTCTGCTGCCTCTTACGCCGACGCAGGCGCCGACGGCATCGACTTTCGGGTCGTTGGAGAGCACCGCTATTTTTGTTCGGTAACCGGCTTCACGAGCCAGCGCTTTAATCTCAATAATGCTTTCCGCAACTTCCGGCACTTCAAGCTCGAAAAGTCTGCGAATGAAATCAGGATGCGTTCTTGAAAGTATAATTTTTACCTGACTGCCGCTTTCACGAACATCAAGAATCAAACAGCGGATACGTTCGGCAACGTGATGACTTTGGCCGCTAATCTGCTCGCTTTTCGGCAGAATGGCTTCTGTTCTGTTGTTGATATTGATAATGACCGAGCCGCCTTCGAACCTGACCGCTGCGCCGCTGATAATATCGCCTTTGCGTCCGACATACTCATCGAAAACGCTCTGGCGTTCGTCGGCCTTTATTTTCTGAATCATAACCTGTTTTGCGGTCTGTGCGGGAATTCTTCCAAGCTTTTTAATGTCTATCTGTTCGCCGTCTTTATACGCTGTAATTGCACCCGTCTGTCGATCGATAGTAACCTGGATATCAGCTTCTAACTCCGCTTTGCCAAAGTACTTGCGGGCGGCAGAAACCATTGCGGATTCCAAATCAGTGAAAATGGAATCCCGGTCGATGTTCTTATCGCGAGCGATATTATCAACTATTCTTACTAATTCCTGATTCATTCAAGAGACCTTTCTTTTTTTTTAAGACCAAAAAAAAGTGGAAACTTCCACTAAACGAACGTTTCCACTTCAAAAATAACGAATTGTCAATAAGTACTAAACTACATCTACACTGCCTCCGAGTTAGATTCAGTACCTATCGCCTTCAAAGCGAAAGCGTCCTTAAACCGCGTATAAGTCCAGTGCGGCTCAACATTTGCAGCCACCGCCCTAAACACGGCTGTATATACCTATAAAAATCATAACTTGCCTTTTGTTAGACTGTTACTTCAAAGTTTTACAAAAGAAACATTATACCCGTACATAACCCTTTGTCAAACATATAAAAAGGAATATAGACAAAAACAGGAGTAAACAAGTAAACAAATGCAATTCAGTCTGCGATCTCCAACTCGCATTTATAACTAACTTGCGCTTATTTACACGCAAATTGCGCGTATTTTTACTTAAAAACACCCAACTTGCGCATATTTAAACGCAAAAACACCCAAATTACACATATTTAAGCCCAAAAAGCTTTAAAAAGCCGGTCTTTTTAACAGTTTTCGTCAACTAAATGCAACTAAATGAAAGTAAATCGCAGTGAAATAAAGTAAAATCGTTTGGAAACATAGTAAAATAAAGTGAAAAAGACAAAAGTTGTAAGGCATAAGGCATAAGTATTCAGGGTCTGATTTGTTCTTAATTTATGCGTATATTATATTGTCCAGTTTGCAGACATTTTTTTTAATCACAGAGTTTCAAGGATTTATCGTTTTTTTTAATGAAAATGCGCATAAAAAAAGGGAAAGCCGAAGCCTTCCCGCATTTTAGGGCATAAAGCCTTTATTATATGTGTTGACAATTCAAGCAATCTCAAATACACATATATTCTATAATGAGTATAGTTACGAATCGGAATTTGTCAAACTTTTTTTGGAGAGAGGAATTATGAAGTACCGCTTGTCGTTAGATATGGGTGTGGGGTCCATAGGCGCTGCCGTTCTGAAATTAGATGAGGAAAACAGGGTTTCAGAAATAGTAGATAAAGGGGTTTGTATTTTTGAGGTATCAGAAGGAGCAGAAGACCGAAGGCTCAAACGCTCGCAACGGAAAAATACTTACAGAACTAAAAAGAGAATCGATTTACTTTCCAAAGAACTTGCTCAAGCCGGGCTTTGGAGTTTAGATGAGGATGACCAGTTAGAACTGATCAAATTATCACCTTACGCAATACGTGCTCAAGGCGTAAACGGAAAACTAAATAACATTATGGAAATTGGCAGGGCAATATTGCATATAGCCAAACATCGAGGCGCCGGTTTTGTTGAGATGAACAAATTGGAATTGGAGATAGAAAAAAATAACGAAGAAATCGAAGAAGATTCAGACAAGAAAAAGAAAAAAGAACTTTCCGAATATGCCAAACTAAAAAAACATCTGGAAGAAAGCAGAGCTAAAACCGTCGGCGAATATTTTTTTATGCGAATGCACAAAGGCTATAAAAATAATAATATCACTGATGAAAATAGGAGATATGTACGCCAGAGAAAAATGGATGACAAGGTCAAAGTGGATTATGCAATACCAAGATACCTTGTCAAAGAAGAATTTAATCTGTTATGGGAAACACAATTAAAATATTATAAGCAATTAAAAAATAATGGGCTTAAAGGTAAAATTTATGACATATTATTTTATGAAAACGATTCTCGCCCTTATGCAACAGGAAATTGTATTTTCATTGAAAATGAAAAACGGCTCGCCAAAGCACACCCATTAAGTGAAAAACGCAGAATTTATGAAGCCGTCAATAACATTAGAATACAAGAGCAAAAAGAACAGCGAAAACTTAGAAAAAACGAAAGAGACAATATAATAAATGAATTACTTATGAAAGGTCAAAAGGCAGGCAAAAAATCCATCTCTGAATTATTGCCACTTGATAAAACTTTCAAAGTTGTATTGGAAGATATGATAAAGCCTTACTTGTATTCAATGCCGGAATACAAAGCGATTGATTTTCTAAATAATCTTGACGATGATAAATTAGCCGATGTTGTTGAGTTTATGTCAGAGCCAAGAAGAGATGATAAAAAGGATTATCTGTACAATGATGAAAAAGTTATTGAAATACTAAAAAATAAATTCAGTACCGATGATGAGCAGCAAATATCTCAATTAATCGCAATGCTTCCGAAAGGCAGAGGTTCATTAGGCAATACAGCAACTCTTGAAATACTCAAACTACTTGAAAAAGACGTAATTTCCATTCGAGAGGCAACGGACAAACTTGCCCAAACTGATAAACGGTTTATATCTGAAGAGGAAATAGCACGCGCGATGCAGGGCAAATATGATACGCTGCCTTACTATGGCGAAATATTAAAAACAGATACCCAACCAATTGCAGACTGGCAAAAGCAAATAAATAAATCTCTCAATCAGCAGGAGAAAGATTTTGGCAAGATTGCCAATCCAGCAGTGCACAGAATACTCAATCAACTTCGTAAGTTAGTTAATGACATAATAAGAATTTACGGCAAGCCCTATGATATAAATATCGAACTTGCAAGAGAAGTAGGAATGAGCAGCAAGAAAAAGAAAGAATATGAAACCCAACAGAAGAAAAATAAAGAGAAAAATGAAAAAGCTGTCGAATATCTTACGCATAAAGACATTCGGCTTAGAGTGACGAGTACGAATATATTGAAGTGGCGACTGGCGGAAGAACAAAACTGGAAAGATGCTTTTTCATTAGACCCGATTCACTATAGGTTCGAGGGATTTGAAATCGAACATCTAATACCGGACAGCCTCGGCGGGACGGATGCGCCTATAAACAGGGTTTTAATCAAGAGAAGCGACAATCTAAACAAGGGCAATATGTACCCTTATGAATATCTGCAAAATAAACACGGCGATAAAGTTTACGGAATCTTAAAAGAGATTCGAACCAACAAAAATATGCCTGCCGGTAAAAAATGGCGGTTTGAAAGCGATGCAAAGGAAATATTTGAAAAAGGCGAAGATACAGACAATATTACACGATATCTAACCGATACGAGATATGTTTGCAAATTAGCCGCTCGATATCTAAAAGCCATTGTTGATTACAAACAAGGCGATGAAAATAATACAAGAGTTTTAACAATCAACGGCGGGCATACAGCAAAATTAAGAAGCATTTGGAATCTTGACGGAATTGAATATGATTTGATGGGACTGAATGAAGAGGTTCCTGAATATTTGCCGGATAAAACCCATTTTGTAAATCTTGATACCGGAGAAGTTTTATATCAAGAAGAACTCGATGTTGACGGTAATTGGAAAAAATGCAACGATATAAAAAATAAACATTGGAAGAAAAAACCAAGAATAGACTACAGACATCATATCATTGATGCAATTACCATTGGTTTTGTCAGCAGAGCCGATATGCAGAAAATCAACTGGTTCGATAAAAGAGGCTATGAAATTCCATTGATGCAGTTGCCAATTCCTTTAAGCAATGGGGACAATGAAAGCAAAGCTAAACAGCTTAAAATTTTCCGAAACACCGTCATTGAAAAACTCAAAGATACAAAAGTTTATCATAAACCGGAACGCAGTAAAAATGGACAGCTCCATAAAGAAACCGCACGAGCCGCATTTATGGATAATCCGGAATGTCCCGAAGAAAAAATTACGAAATACAACAGGCCTGTTTCCGATGTTTTAAAAACAAAAGAAAATCTTAAAAACCTGTTAATAAATACAAATACCATCAAGCCTGAATGGGACAAAGATGTCGCAAGAGATGTTCAGGCAATGATAAAATTAAAGGCAGCAATAGAATCACATTTTGATGAAGCTCAATCACAGTTGGAACAGGAAAATCAACAGCTTGTCCACGATGGGAAAAAAGAAAAGAAAATCAGTGAACCTATGATATTGCAGCGTGCGTTTAAAATAGTACGCAAAAATAAAGAATACAAATATGATATTTTCCCTGAATATGAAAACAAAAAATCGTTTGTCGATGTACCAAAACATAAAGTGGTATATGACAGCGGAAATAATTATTGTCTGGATTTTTATAAGGATGATAAAGGCAATGTTGGGTGGGAATGTATTACGCTATTTGGTGTTAATCGAAAAGATTTTATACCAGAATGGAAACAAAAAGAGTTTAAGCCAATTTGGTCTTTGCACAAAGGGGACATGATCGAACTGAACACACCAGCGGAATGGAAAAAATATTCAAATAAAAAAAGGTGTTTTGCCGTTGTTGATGCTTGCCATGCTAAGCTAGGAATAACTTACCATTTAGATGCACGAGATACGATAGGGAAAAAAGATTTACAAACATTACGTGATTCTATGATACGTAGATTGGGATTTTATACAGAACATGAGGCATGTAAAATAGAACTTACACCTTTTGGCAAAATAGCAAGAAAGCATAAGAAACTTTGGGATGGCAAGAAAAAAACGACTAAATAGTTTAAGTGATTGGCATTTTATGTGGGTTTTTTGTATGTTCGATTTGCCTGTGAAAACAGAAAAGCAAATACGCCGTGCTACGGCCTTTCGGAATTTACTTTTGGATGAAGGCTTTGTAATGAAGCAGTTTTCCATCTATATAAAACCGACCGGCACATTTTCAACCGCCAGAGGACTCGTGAAGAAATTATCCTCGCTGATTCCAGATGGCGGCTTGGTATCGTTTATGTATGTTACTGACAGGCAATTCGCACTTGTTGAAAATTTCATTGGTGATATGCCAACGACAAATGAAGAAATTATCAGACGCCAAAATGAACAACTGACACTGTTTTAGTTTAAATAATTCATTGTGGGAAGATAAAGGGATTTTTCTGTCTCGGCGTAAACCCTGCTCAAAGAGGATGCGATTTTGTGCATAACCTGATTGGGCGTGGTTGTTATTTCGTCAGTTTTGATTGATTTATCGAGCAAACTTACAAGCCTTGTTTTGTTTTCTGTATCCAATTCGAAAAGGCCGTCTTTGAAAAATATTTCGTAAACTTCCATATCGACCAAAGGTCTGAATGGCTCCATCAAATCGTCCACCAAAGGCATAGAATTATTGGGATTGCAGTGTTTTATGCCGATGCTCGGATTCAGACCATAAGACACAACCGCTCTGGCCGCTGTGCTTCGCAGGATGGTATAGCCATAATTTAATAATGTGTTTATGCCCGGCTGCTCTCTGTCTCTGATAAAATCCCGGCCGAAAATTTCGGCAAAATAATGCTTCGCCGCCTGACCTTCACAATTTGTACTATCATCCGATTTTACTTCGCCGGCAAGATTCAAAAGATATTCATGTTTTTTATTTAATATTTTTAAGGCCATTGCCTGCTGTGTGATTTTAGCGATTATAATGGATTTCCAAAGTTGCTTGTTAAGAGGCTTTTTTGTTTGTGCTTGAAACATCATACGCCTGCTCTGGTGAAAATAACCGTCAAATGGCAGGACAATACTTTTAGGCAGATGTTTATTGTCGCAGAATATTACAGGAATATTTCTTTGAGCAAACTCGAGCATAACATTATGAGTATAACAAAGGTCGTATGCGTTAAAAATTACTGCCTGAATATCATCAAAAGCAACAGAGCCGATTTTTTTATCTTTCTCATAAACTCCAAGTGAACCTCTGTCTTTTTTAAGAAATCGATTTAAACCTGAAATCTCAATTATTCTGCCGCAATGGTAGGTGTTCATGTTTTGTTGCCTTTTTAAAAATGCACAAATGAAACTGCTTGGATTAAGCCCAAACCATTTTTTTTACTGCAAAAAGAGCGCAAACCCTTTCCCCACAAAGACTTTGCGCAGTGATATTGTATTTGAGATTGCTTGAACTGTCAACTATAACTCTGGATGGAAAATCTCAAGGCGTATTTATATTGTATTTGAGATTGCTTGAACTGTCAACTATAACGGATGGGGGCAGTTGCTCCGCCTAAAACAGATTGTATTTGAGATTGCTTGAACTGTCAACTATAACACGGCAGACGGGCGCATTTCGCTTCCGGCGATTGTATTTGAGATTGCTTGAACTGTCAACTATAACTAAGTGCATCCACCAATATCAACGTTAATATTGTATTTGAGATTGCTTGAACTGTCAACTATAACTAGCTTGCTTAGCTAACTCTTTTAATCGCTATTGTATTTGAGATTGCTTGAACTGTCAACTATAACAAGCTTCCGCCGCAGATGTTACCTCTATAAATTGTATTTGAGATTGCTTGAACTGTCAACTATAACCATTTGTTCTTCTGTATCGCCAAAAGCTGTATTGTATTTGAGATTGCTTGAACTGTCAACTATAACTAAGTGCATCCATACCATTCACCAATATCAATTGTATTTGAGATTGCTTGAACTGTCAACTATAACTAGTTGGTGGTTGTGAAACGTCTGCAAGCGATTGTATTTGAGATTGCTTGAACTGTCAACTATAACAACGGTGGGCAATCAACATGGCCGGTCATAATTGTATTTGAGATTGCTTGAACTGTCAACTATAACGTCGCAAGACACTAATTCATTTCCTTGCACATTGTATTTGAGATTGCTTGAACTGTCAACTATAACTACCGTTCAAGATAAAAAGCGTGCCTGATTATTGTATTTGAGATTGCTTGAACTGTCAACTATAACCATAAAAATGGGGTAATCACAGTAAACTTGATTGTATTTGAGATTGCTTGAACTGTCAACTATAACCAACCGTCGATCAGACATATAAAGATGCTTATTGTATTTGAGATTGCTTGAACTGTCAACTATAACTACAATCATGATACTTTTCTATGATTGCAGATTGTATTTGAGATTGCTTGAACTGTCAACTATAACTAAACGCGACATCTGGTTTTGTGGGTGCCAATTGTATTTGAGATTGCTTGAACTGTCAACTATAACGTTCGCGGCGAAGGGACGGAGATTGGCGGCATTGTATTTGAGATTGCTTGAACTGTCAACTATAACTAACTTTTTGGTTATGACGGGGGGGGGATTATGAACAGTCATTCAGCAGTAAAAATCCGCGTTCCGCCGCTGCGGAATCCGTGTCTGAAAAAACGTCTCTGTGCAACTCTGTGTCGCTCTGTGGCGAGAAAAAAGGGGTATTTTCGGACATTAGGTTAAATATTGGATAAAAAAATATAATAATTATTGACAGATTAACGAATTGTGGTATAATGCCTGCGTTATGGTGTGTATTCTTTCATCTCTCAAGTCTATACCCCGATTCAAATATAACAAACGAGGGATATTATGTTTTATGGCCTTTAAATAAGGTCAAGGAGTATTAAAATGAGTACAGGTACAGTAAAATGGTTCAATTCAGAAAAAGGTTATGGTTTTATCACACCTGACGATGGCAGCAATGATTTGTTTGTCCATCATTCAGAAGTCAAAACGAACGGTTATGCCAATCTTAATGAAAACCAGAAGGTAAATTTCGAAGTAGGACAAGGCAAAAAAGGCCCATGTGCTACTAACGTAACAACCCTTTAGTCCCCAATAAGCCTGAATTAGACTTGAAGGCTCGCTTTTGCGGGCCTTTTTTTGTGCCTAATACCACAGGCATTTTTTTAATTGCGAGTCGAATAATTTGCGAGTCATTACGCCGGCTTAGCTAAGCCGTGAATCACGGGTGCAGTTGTTTATGGCCGTTGGCGCTTAATGCCTGGCTCCGACAAGACTGCTGCTGCACGGTTTGAATTTTCCATTGAGCGGCATATTATCACGGTGTACATGGCAATAATCTTCATGGTTGTAAATGCTTAATGTTCGGCCACAATCGAGAAATGCACATTTTCTATTTTCAGCAGAGGTTTTTAACGCTTTTGCCATCGTAAACTCCTTACGATTTAAACCACCTACGTACCGATAAACAATTGGTATTAAAAAGCTGTAAAGGTTGGTGTATGCCTCTGCGGCTAAAATATGAATATAAACCAGTATACGCTCTTTTATCGATATTGTCAAACTATAATAATTTTAATTTACATTCACTAATAACAGGTTAAAATAAAGAGACATTAGGAGAAAGATTATGACAGAAGAACAACAACAGCCAGTTCAGAGCATTCCGCCTGAAATACTTAAAAGCGCACTGAAAGCATTCAAAAAACGTCTCAAACTGACATCGCTTGATGACGATTCAGGTCTGGGACGCGGGGCATTTTCTAAAGGGCACACGGGCGTTTTCGCAATCCGGCCGCCAAATCAGTTTCCGGCAGAAGTCTGGCTGGAACTCCGCCGACAAGGCAAACTTGTCGATAGCGGACACGGCCTGTATCAACTGCCCAACAGCGAAGCGAAAGCAGACTAAATAATTTTTAATTATAAATTCTTAATTTTGAATTATTTGTTTTTACGCAGAAATTTGACTATTTCCATAGCCCAGAGCGGGAATGAGGAAATCACGACAACCATTACCCAATCGAAAACGCCAAGCGGAACGGTCTTAAAGACCTTCTGGAAAAACGGCGTGTAAATCACCATCATTTGCAGTAAAAATGAAAAACCTGCCGCTGCAATCAGGTTCTTGTTAGTGAAAATGCCAATCTTAAACAGCGAGACTTTGTTATTCCTGCAATTAAACGAATGGAAAAGCTGGCTGCACGCAAGTACGATAAACGCTGCGCTGCGGGCACTGTCGACGCCTTCCTTTTCAACGTAATAAATAAAACAAAACGCCAGCAAACTGCACGCGGCGATGAACGCGCCCTGCATCAGCATTGTGAACGCCAGCGGTTTTGTTATTACCGATTCATCTGTCGGCCGGGGCGGACGTGTCATTATGTCCTTATCTATCGGGTCGATGCCCAACGCAAGAGCAGGCAAGCCATCTGTTACGAGATTTATCCATAAAATGTGTATCGGCAGCAGGGGGACGGGCATGCCGACGAGCGAAGCTGTAAACATAACGAGGATTTCGCCGGCGTTGCAGGATAGTAAATAATGTATGAATTTGCGGATGTTGTCGTAAATTCCACGACCTTCTTCGACCGCGTTGACAATCGAAGCGAAGTTGTCATCGGTAACAATCATATCCGAAACTTCTTTTGTAACGTCTGTGCCTGTGATTCCCATCGCAACGCCGATATCGGCTTCTTTTACGGCAGGGGCATCATTTACGCCGTCGCCGGTCATTACGGCAATTTCGTTTCTGCTCCGCCATGCGCGGACGATTCTTAATTTATGTTCCGGCGCGACGCGGGCATACACTGGGATTCTTTCAATTTGCGATTGCAGTTGTTCATCGGTTAATTTGTCAAGCTCGTCGCCTGTCAGAGCCATCGAATCGGGGCCGAATATTTTCAGTTCTTTGGCAATGGCGACAGCAGTGTTTTTGTGATCGCCGGTAATCATTACTGTTTTTATGCCCGCAGAATGACATTCGGCAACCGCCTGCTTTGCTTCGATTCGCGGCGGGTCAATCATCGCGATTAATCCTGCGAATGTGAGGTCTTTTTCAATCGTGTCAGATGAAAACTGCGATTTGTCAATGTTGTCAATATCCTTATATGCGACGGCGAGGACACGCATTGCCAAATCTGTCAAATTGTCATTTGCCTTCAATATTTTTGCTTTGTCATCTTGTGTTAAACCAACGCAGTCATTCAGCACAATATCCGGTGCGCCTTTTATGTACGCAATCATTTTTCCGCCTGCCTTGCGAATGACGGACATCTTCTTGCGGTTTGAATCGAAAGGAATTTCATCGACAAATTCAAATTCCTTTTCGGCTGCAGTTCTGTCGATTCCGGCTTTTGCGGCGGCAGTCAGCAGTGAGCCTTCGGTAGGGTCGCCGAAAATTTTATACGTTCCCTTGCCATTAATTAATTTTGCACCGTTACACAAAACGCCAATGTTCAAAACGTTGAGCAGGCCGGGGAAATCCGCGGGATTTATTTTTTTATCATCGGCAAGAAACTCGCCGTCCGGAGCGTAGCCGATGCCTGTAATTTTGAAAATTTTATCGTCGGCGTAAATTGCCTGTACGGTCATTTCATTTTTTGTCAGTGTGCCGGTTTTGTCCGAACAAATTACCGTTGCACAACCGAGCGCTTCTACTGCGGGCAGCTTGCGGATAATCGCGTGGCGTGCGACCATTCTTTGAACGCCAATCGCCAGCGCAATCGTAACAACAGCGGGCAGGCCTTCAGGAATTGCGGCCACCGCCAGGCTGACGGCTGTCAGGAATATATCTATTGTGAGCTTGCCGCTGCGAAGCCATTCGAGCAAAAACACCGCGGCAACGAGAATGAAACAAAGATAGACAATCCATTTGCCGAACTCTTCGAGTTTTTTTTGCAGAGGCGTTGTTTCTTTTTTGATGTCCTGAATCATACCGGCGATTTTGCCAAGTTCGGTCTTCATGCCGGTCAATACGACAATCGCTTTTGCTCTGCCTGAAACGACAGACGTGCCGGCATAAACCATATTGGCTCGCTCGGCAAGCGGAATTTCCTCTTCGGGCAGGCAGAAAGAAGTTTTCTGTACCGGCGAAGATTCGCCTGTCAGACTGGCTTCCGCGACGGAAAAATTAGACGTAATCCACGCAATTCGACAGTCGGCAGGAACGTTGTCGCCTGCTTCAAGCTCAATGATGTCGCCGGGGACCAATTCAGAGGACGGAATGTTCATGGGTTTTCCGCCTCGGATTGTTTTTGATGTTGGGCTTGATAATTTTTTCAGCGCGGCAAGAGACTTTTCCGCGCGGTATTCCTGTATGAAGCCGAGAATGGAATTCAAAACGACAATCGCGATAATCGCAATGGCGTCAACCCATTCCTTTAAAAGGCCGCTGACAATCGCTGCGCCGACGAGTACCCAAATAATAAAATCCTTGAACTGGTCAGTGAAAATTTCAAGGGCGGAAGGGCCTTTATGTTCGGTTAGTTGATTCGGGCCGAACTGCTGACGCTTTTGCTCGACCTGCTCGGACGTTAACCCCTTGTCGAGGTCTGTTGATAATTCTGAAACGATTTGCGAGATTTCTGTACGCCACCATTGTGCCATTTAATTACACTTTCAAAAAATATAGATAGACACCAGAAGTGTAATTATACTCAGCGTATAGTCAAGCGAAACCGAAAACTTTTTTTCGATTATTCGACGATGCGAACTTCCGAAGCGCCCGGCTCCATCATGTCGTAAACCTCTGTCAACTCTCCATTATAAAGACGAATACATCCGAGTGAACTTTTTGTTCCAATCGTATTCTCGTCTTTTGTGCCGTGAATAGCGATGCCGTTGATTCCGCGAGTTCTGTTGTCTATGCCGTCAAGCGCAATCCAGCCAGAACCGAGCGGATAATCCGGGTCTTCAGCATGATATATTCTTCCGCTTTCCGGGTCTGTCCATGTGGGCTTAATCATTTTGCCGCCCAACTTGACTCGCCACAGGCCGGCAGGTGTTTCGTGGCCTTCTTTGCCGATGCCAATTTTATAACTCTTGACGTAAATGTTCTGCAAGTACAAATCCAGAATGTATCCGGATTTGTATGCGACGGCGTGGAACGGGCCATTGATGACTTTGATAGTCTGGCCGGAACGCAGGCCGCGGTCACTGGTGATGTTATTAATTCTCATAATCAACTGGTACGGGATTTTATGGGCGGCGGCAATATCCGTAAGTCTGTCGCCTGCCTGGACTCTGTAACTTGTACACAAATCGTCGCCGAGCTGAATGACGCGAGTGAAGAGCCATTGATTGGCAAGTTCTGTCATCTGTCTTTTTACAATATCCCTTGTCGATGAATCAAGCTGCATATTCAAAACGTCGTTCAACGTGTTTCTTGCAGTGATGACCTTGCCGGCGTTAATGCAGTTCTGTGCATCGGCGAGCATCGCAGCGGCGCGAGGGTTAGTGCTGTTGGCAGGCGGCGTAATCGGTGTGCCGGGGGCAACAGTATTTTGTGAGGGCTGAACGGGCTGCGTTTGTGCCGGCTGGGTTTGCTGTTCGGGCGGAAGTGTAACAGGCGTTTCGTCTTGCTGTTTATTTTTTTTGTGCGGATAGAAAATGAAAATCGCGGCAGCAATAATAACCAAACCTATTACAACGTAGTAAACAAAAACCTTACTCTTGTTATTACCATATCCAGAAACAGCCATTTTTATAATCCCTTATAAAAAAATCAAAAATTAAAAATAAAAAATCAAAATTGTCGATTCGCCTTCGGCGCGACTAATTTATTTTTTTTTATCTTCATTAAAATGTATAACGTCTTTTTCCGTAACAATCATATCGACAGGTTTGTCCTTTTCGGTTGTCGGGACGCTGTCAATAATCTGCTCTGAAAAAGCGAACGCACATTTCATTGCGCGAAGTTTTTCACTTGCGAAAAATCTATCGTAATACGAACCGCCTCTGCCAAGCCGATTACCATTTTTATCGAAAGCAAGGCCGGGGGTTATAATCAAATCAATATCCTCAATCGGCACGGGAATTCCAGTAACAGGATTTCGCAGGCCGCCGGCTTCTGTGGCGATGCCTGTGTCGAGCGAATTAATAACGACCGCAATCATGTGCCGCTGCTGCCATGAAATTCTCGGCACTGCAATGGTTTTGTTGTGCTGCCAGGCGTAAAGAATAAACGGCGCCGTCTCAATTTCGTGCGGCATTGACAGGAACGCCATTATCGTGTTCGCTGCGCAAAATTCAGGAGTGTCCACGAGGTTTTTACACGCCTTGTGACTCCTATCTATCCGCTGCTGCGGTGTTAACGCAGTAAGCTGTGTTCTAATTTGCTGCCGAAGCTGCTGTTTGTCCATATACTTATATATCCCTCCGTTGGATAACATCTACTAAATCAAAAATAAAAAATCAAATATCAAAATTGCAGATTCGGCCTAATGGCCGAGTATGTTTTATATAAAATTATTTCCACAATTCTTTACTGCATATAGTTTTCTCGGTCAGAATCAACATTAAGACCTTTCCTGTTTTAACAGATTTTCGAGCTTTTGCAAATATTCCTTCATAATTTTTTCCCTGCCTCTGTCCGTAGGAGTGTAATATTGGGCGTCTTCTGGCAAATACTGCTGTTTGACATAGCCGTTCGGGAAGTCGTGCGGATATTTATACTCCGTGCCGTAACCCTGTTTTTTTGCTCCGGCATAATGAGAGTCTTTCAAATGTTTCGGTACCGGCATGGTTCGTTTGCTCTTGACATCGCTCGTTGCCGACCAAATTGCCTTTGCGGAAGCGTTCGACTTTGGCGCGCAGGCAATATAAATAGCGGCCTGTGCAAGCGGTAATTGTGCTTCCGGAAAACCGATAAACTCGGAAATCTGCATTGCTGAAGCGGCTAAAACTGTCGCCAATGGGTCAGCGTTGCCGACATCTTCAGCGGCGCAAACGGCAATTCTTCGTGCGATAAAGCGGGGGTCCTGACCGCCGGCAATTAATCTCGCCAGCCAATAAACCGTCGCGTCAGGGTCTGAACCTCGCATACTTTTCTGAAGCGCACTTGCCAAATCGTAATGCGAATCGCCGGTGGGGTCGAAAACGATGGATTTCTGCTGAATTGATTCCCTTGCGACTTCAATGTCCAATTTTATGACGTTTTGGCCGGTATTCTTTTGCGACATTACCGCAATTTCCAGTGCGGTAAGTGATTTTCTAGCATCGCCGTCACTCATTATCGCAATGTATTCCAAAGCGTCTTCGTGGAAACGGATATCTAATTTCCCCAGTCCATGCGAACTGTCTTTTATCGCTCTTTTTAACAGTTCGACAATATCTGATTTTTCCAGCGGCTTAAATTCAAAAACCGTACTGCGGGAAATCAACGGCGAATTTATAGCGAAATACGGATTTTCAGTCGTTGCACCGATGAGAATCACAACTCCGGTTTCAACGTCATCCAATAAAACATCCTGCTGGGCACGGTTGAAACGGTGGATTTCATCTATAAATAGTACCGTTCTTATGCCGCCGGCGAGCAAATTGTCTTTTGCCTTTTGGATTACCTCGCGAATGTCGGCGACTGTCGCGGCAGGGGCACTAATATAGTTAAATTTCGCGTTTACAAGGCCTGCGATGATTGTCGCCAGTGAAGTTTTGCCGGTTCCCGGCGGGCCAAAAAAGATGATACTGCTCAATGAGCCTGCGTCCAGCATTCTGCGAAGCAGTTTGCCCTGGCCGATGAAGTCTTTCTGGCCGGCAAATTCGTCGAGATTGCGCGGCCGCATTCTTGCCGCAAGCGGGGCGTTGGATTGAAGTTGTGCCTTTTCCACCTCTGAAAAAAGCGATTCAGTTTTTCGTGGCTGTGCCATTGTGGGGTATTATACAGAATTGCAACGAATTTGGCGATAGGAATGTTTTGAATACTACCCGTCGCTGACGCTCCGGGCTCTGCATCGCCGTGCCGGTCCCGAAGGGATTTACGCTCTGCTTCAACGACGGCTAAACCAAAAACTAACCATTTTTTGTCATCTCGAAAATTTTGAAGGTGTTTTTTCCGGCCTGTTTGGCGGCATAAAGAGCACTGTCGCTACAACGTGTAATCTCCTCGGGTGTCATACTGCTGTCAAACTGGCCGACGCCGACGCTCACGGAAAGCTGAATCTTGTTCATCTCCCACATAATCGGCATAGCCGACACTTCCTTTACTATTCTTTCCGCGACTGTTCGTGCGTCTTCTATTGTTGAACTGGGCAAAATAACCGCGAACTCATCGCCTCCGTAACGAGCGGCAATATCTATTTTACGGATACAGGCTAAAATCTTTGTGGTAACCTTCTTAATCGCAGCATCGCCTGCGCGGTGGCCGAAAGTGTCGTTAATATTTTTGAAGTTGTCAATGTCCACCATTATTGTGGAAACCTGGCCGCCGTAACGCTGGCAGCGTCGAAGCTCCTTTTCAAGCAACTCATAAAATGTTTTATGATTTGAAAGGCCGGTTAGGCCGTCAGTGCGAGCCTGAACCTGTACGGCTTCATACATATTTATATTGCCAATCGAAGCGCCGATTAAATACCTGAACAATTCAATTGTGGCAATGTCCTGATGTGTAAATTCCTCGGCGTTCACTTTATCCGCAAGATTGATAACGCCAACGACTCTATTGTTGCAAATCAAGGGTGCTATGATACACGTTGGCGTTAAATAATTGTCAGAAAACCTGTCGTTGAATCTGTCCGCGACGTCAGAGGTGTTTTTTACAATCACCAACTCCTTTTCACGGACGGCTTTTATCATAGGGGATATATTTTCCTGGTTTAACGATATGATATTGTTGATTAGCCAGGTGTGATTGTGCGTTTCAAGATAGAGCATGTCGCTGGCCGGGTCGAGCAGATATAAAGAAACAAAACGCGCTCCGATGAGTTTCGGGAGCTGCTCTGTACAGACTTTGCTAATCTGCTGAATGTCGAGGCAGTTCAACTGCTGGACGAGAGGCGTAATGGCGTCAATGATTCTTGTATTTAATTGGTTTGTCATAAGTCTATTCTTTACAGTAGATTGTATTCGCAGAAGCCTGCAATGAGGTTTAATATTCTTTCAAATGCTTTTGCGAAATTAAACATAAACATATCTCTAAAAATTGCGTGTGCTTCCATTTGCACTAAAGTTACGACATACAAGAAAGCCCATCCTGCATTTATTAGGACATTGTTCTGACGTTTAGGGCTCGTATGTTAATTCAACGTCCGAAAAGTGCTGTTAAATAATTCAAAAGGGCAGGGAAACTCATAAAAACCGTATCTGTGTGCGCCCTCTGCCACTTAAAGAATAAGAACAAATTCCCACAACTCCAAATCTGGTGACAAAATATTAGAAAAACTTTAAAAAATTTCTGAAAAAACCAAAAAAAAGATTGACGATTATCGGAATATGTTTTATATTTTATAAAACGTAAAAGTTGTTTTTT
Source organism: Planctomycetaceae bacterium (assembly GCA_021371795.1). Taxonomy (NCBI): domain Bacteria; kingdom Pseudomonadati; phylum Planctomycetota; class Planctomycetia; order Planctomycetales; family Planctomycetaceae; species Planctomycetaceae bacterium. The sequence goes on from JAJFVK010000007.1 coordinate 57,135, forward strand.
TTGGGAAGCAGAAAGGTTTAAAAAATGTTAGGTATCCAGCAGTCAGAGATGAGAAGCGAAAGTAAAGGCTTTACTGCTCCGGAAAAATTGTACCGCATCGGCGACGTTGTTCGATGCACTCCATTCTCACGCCAAACAATTCACAACTACACAATCATGGGTCTGATAAAAGAATCATCATGGACACAGGGTGGTCATCGCTTGTATGACGAAAGTGTTTTTGAGAAATTGTCGCGAATATCTGAAATGAGAAAGACAAAAACTTTAGGCGAAATTAGAGATTTGCTCTAATTTAATTTTAATATCCAACGAAGATTATAAGACCAGCGGGATTTTTTTTCGCGAATTCTGACAAAAAAATAGAGTAAAGGAATACTGAATTGATGGTTAGCAACAGGCAAACGGAATTGTCATCACTGGTTCGAGACAACATCGACGAAATGCTCGTTTGTATAATTCAGTTCACCAATATTCACCACAGCATTCTCACAGAAAACATTCGCAATTGCAGACGAAGTAATTTTGTTCCAATGTATGTCGATGTGGACGATTTCGCGAAAGTAGTTTCAGTCGCATTGAGCGAACATCAAAGAAGCAAAAGACTCGCGCTGTGTGACAGCAGGACAATCAATTTCACTGTCGGCGGAGAATTTAGTGTCGAACCGCAAGTCGATATCGAAGCGGCGATATTAATCGAAGAAGATTTTCAGGCTTACATTGAACTTCAAAAAAACAGATTAAAAGAAAATATGTCAAATAATAAAACAGCGTGTGCATTGTTTTGCCACAAGCTGATGATGGCGGAAGAAGAAAATCGAGTTACGGATAACCCGATTGGAAATAAGATATAAGATTATGATTTGCAATCAATTATGAAATTATTGGCTAAATTTTAACAGGTACGGAGGAATTGATGTCGCAGGGAAGTGTACTGGAGCTTGCCAAGCTAAACGCTCAAAGCGGGCAAAAAGCAATGATTCTGACGGTGGCCAGTGGAAAAGGCGGCGTAGGTAAAACAAACATCACGGCGAACCTTGCGATATGTTTCGCAGCGGCAGGCAAAAAAGTTGCAGTGCTCGATGCGGATTTTGGTTTGGCTAATCTCGATATCGTATTCGGGGTGAGCAGTAAATATAATCTTTCTCATTTTGTCAAGGGTGTGAAAAGTCTCGAAGAAATAGCACTGCCTGTCTGTGATGGCGTTGATATCTTCTGCGGATTGGCGGGCGTTGAGCAGCTTGCTCAAATGACGGACTTTGCGCGTGAAAGAATTGTCGCGGCACTGGAAGGGCTGGCGGACAATTACGATGTTGTACTGATCGATACTGCGGCGGGCATTGGTAAATCTGTTTTGGCGTTTTGCCTTGCGGGCGACCATACGATTCTGGTAGGTACGCCTGACCCTGCGGCGATAACGGATGTTTATATGCTGATGAAAGCAATGACATTGCAGAAATATAAAGGGCGAATGAGCCTTTTGGTAAATATGGCACAGAACGATACGCAAGGTAAAAAAGTTTATAGGCAAATCGCGGCGGCGGCGGCACAGTTTTTGGATTGCCGGCTGAATATGGCCGGTGTGATGCTCCGCGACGCGAATGTTGTTTCGTCCGTTCAGAAACGAGAACCGTTCGTTCTTGCCTGCCCGAAAACGGCTGCGACAAAATCGCTAATGGCGGTCGCTGCGAAAATCAGCAGAGTGCCGATGACGTCGCACGAACAAGGTTTTTTCAAAAAAGTTGTTAATTGGTTTTTCTAAACATTGGAGGCTGCACAATGCCAGCGATAAAAAAGTCATCAACAGAAGTCGATATCGACGCTATATGGAAAAAATACTTCAAGGAAAAGTCTGAGGAGTATCGCAATAAACTTATGGAATTTTATCTTCCACTTGTCAAATATACCGCAGAGAGAATCTATGTGAAACTGCCGGATAAAGTCGAAGTTGACGACCTTGTCAGCGCAGGGCTCTTCGGATTGATGGACGCAATCGCGGCATTCGACCCGAAACGAGGCGTAAAGTTCGCAACCTACTGCACGCCGAGAATCAGGGGCGCAATTCTTGACGAACTGCGGAGTATGGACTGGGTGCCAAGACTCGTTCGCGCAAGAGCCCATCAGCTCGGCAACGCGACCAGGACTTTGGAATCTCATCTGGGCAGAGTGCCGACAGAGCAGGAAATTGCCGGCGAACTCGAGATGGATATGGAAAATTTCTACCGGCTCCAGCGGGATGCAAATGCTGTCGGGCTTGTTTCTTTGAGCAATAGTCTGGATTCAGACGGCGAAAACGATATTTGTGAAATCGACGTAATTGAAGACAAAAAGAGCGAAGACCCAATGACAGAAGCTCAAAAGCGTGACCTTAAGTCGCTGCTGGGCAAGGGGTTGAGCAGAGCTGAAAGGCTTATTCTTGTTCTTTATTATTATGAAGAAATGACGATGAAGGAAATCGGAGCTACGCTGGATTTGTCTGAATCGAGAGTTTCGCAAATGCACTCATCTATTATCGCAAGGCTTAAAGCTCAAATGAGTACCAGAAAAAAAGAGTTTTCACAGAAATAGCCGGCAAAGAATTTAAAATTGAAGAATTAAGATTGAAAATTTGTGGGGCACTGTGTGGATTTTTTTATGATTAGGGGGTAAAAGCCAACATTATTGTTTTTTTAATTCTTCAAGACATACCAAACAAGGTAAAAAAAAACTTTATTTTTCGTGCAATTCAGGTATCCTATCTGTTCTTAAGTTATTAACTCTGTCAATTTTTGAGGTAAAAATGCATTTTACGAAAATGCACGGTTTGGGCAACGACTATGTATATGTCAACTGCTTTGAAGAAAAAGTGGCCGAGCCGGCAAAAACAGCGATAGCAGTCAGCGACAGGCACCGCGGTGTCGGCGGAGACGGTATGATTTTGATTATGCCTTCTAATGTCGCGGATGTAAAAATGCGAATGTTCAACGCCGACGGTTCCGAAGCACAGATGTGCGGCAATGGCATTCGCTGCGTTGCGAAATATTCTTATGAGCATAATTTGGTCAAAGGCAAAAAAACATCCATTACTGTCGAGACCGGCAGAGGTGTTTTGACGCTCGGACTTGAAATTAATAAAAACGATAAAGTCGAAAATGTCTGCGTGAATATGGGGCAGCCTATTTTAGAGCCGGCGAAAATTCCTGTTGCGCTCGACGGCGAACACATAATTGAAACCGCAATCGATGTTCGCAATCAGCGAATGCTGACGACCTGTGTTTCGATGGGCAATCCGCACGCGGTGTTTTTCACTGACGATATGGAATCGATTAATCTTGAAAAAATCGGACCCATAATAGAAAATCACGAACTGTTTCCGCAGCGAGTCAACGCTCATTTTGTCAGAGTAAATTCAAAAAACGATTTTACAATGGCCACGTGGGAGCGGGGCAGCGGTATTACGCTTGCCTGCGGAACGGGCGCTTGTGCTTGCTGCGTGGCGGCGGTGCTGACGGAACGGTGCGGCAGAAAAGTTACCGCGCATCTGCCCGGCGGCGATTTGCAGCTCGAATGGTCAGAGAAAGATAACTGCGTTTATATGACAGGGCCGGCGGTTGAAGTGTTCAGCGGCGATTGGCCGGTGTAACAGGGTATAGGATGCAGGGGACAGGGTATAGAGATGGGCGTTGAAGAAAAAATTAAACAAAAAGCTCTATCTCTTGGTTTTGACCTTGTCGGTATTACCTCGGCTGAAAAAATCGACGGCGGGCAAATTCAAAAATTTCGCAACTGGCTACAAGACGGCAAAAGCGGCCAGATGCAGTTCCTTTCAAGAAATCCTGAAAAAAGATTCAATCCTGCAGATATTCTGGCCGGTGCGAAATCCGTAATTTGCACGGCGGTCAATTATAAGGTTAAACAAACCGATTCCGGCGATACGCTCAAAATAGCGTCTTATGCTCTTTATCCTGATTATCACACTTTTATTAAAGACAGACTTACTTTGCTTGCTGACTTTTTGAAGAGTATTGATACGAATGTAAAAATTAAAATTTGTGTCGATTCTTCTCCAATAGCGGAGAAGGCTGTTGCGATGCGGGCAGGTTTGGGGTTCATCGGGAAAAACAGATTAATCACAAACAAACAATTCGGTTCGTTTCTTTTGCTTGGCGAGATTGTTACTGATATGCCGTTAGAGCCTGATAACGCGATTGAAAAACAGGAATGCGGCAAGTGCAGAAAATGTATCGAGGCCTGTCCGACTGGTGCGATTAGTGAAGACGGCTTTGACGCACGAAAATGTATCAGCTATCTTACAATCGAACATAAAGGCGAAATCGACGCGGAATTGAAAAGTAAAATGGGAAAGCATCTTTTCGGGTGTGAAGAATGTTTGAGTGCTTGTCCTTATAATGAAAAGTCGCCAGTGTGCGATAAAAAAGAATTCGGGTTCGAGGCGAAGAAAGTAAATTTGACGGCAGAGGAAATACTTAACTGGACGGAAAAAGATTTTGATGCCTTTGCAAAAAATTCCGCAATACATCGTACCGGGTTAGAAAAAATAAAACGCAACGCACTGATTTGCAAAATTTGAGAACCCCGTCAAAGTGTTGACGGGGCTAAACAGTGTATGTTATTTTCCCAATGCGTCGAGGGCTTCGACAACTTCCATAACGTGCATATAAGCGGGGCCGCCGCCCATTACTACCGCAACGGCAGCAGCTTCGAGAATCTGTTCTCTGGTCGAGCCGGTATCGAGGCATTTTCTAACGTGAGCGTAAATGCACGGAGGGCAATGTACGGCAACACCAATACTCAACGCGATTAATTCTTTTTCGCGAAGGCTAATTGCGCCATCGGTCATTATTTTTGAGAACATTGAGCCAAAAGCCGTAACCGTTGTAGATGCGGCTTTTTTCGTTTTTTCCATTGCGGCCGGTACGTTCTGATAAAATTCCTGTGCGTTTGACATTTTTTTTATCCCATTTTCTGAATCATATCTAAAATATAACGTTCCAATACTTTTTTCGGAATATTTTGCAAAGCGGGTATCGGAGCTTTGGCTTTCAAAAGTTTTTCAAGAATCGGTTTTGCCGTTTTTTTATACGGCGAAATTTTTTCAGCGAGATTGTGCGCTTCGTCAAGTGAGCCTTCAGCCATCAGCTTAAGATACTTGACAATGCTGGTTGCGAGGTCTTTTTCATCGACAGAACCGTTCTGGGGCTTATCGTCCGGCTCTTTCGTCTGGTGCAGAAGCGATAAAGTAACATTCTGCGTTTCAAGCATTTCCCGTTTGTACCTCTCTTCTTCGGACTCGTCTATCGGAGCAAGTTTTATTTCTTCTTCTTCAGTACTTGGCGGTAATGGAATGTAACATTTATGATGGCAGAAAGGACATTTGCCCCATTTGCCGCCGGCGGTGTCCGGTGCGTTAATCTTTTTCTTGCAGGATTCACAGTGAAATGTAATCGCCATAGCTTTCTCCTTAATTCGGATATTGGACGGTAACTTCTGTTGTTATTCCGCCACGCGGGGTGAACTTCGATGTAATTTTCATACGTTTTGGTTTGCAGGCGGCGACGAGGTCGTCGAGAATCTGGTTCGTTACAGCTTCGTAAAAAATGCCCTTGTTCCTGAAACTCTGCATATAATACTTCAGACTTTTCAACTCGATGCACGTCTTGTCCGGACAGTAATCGATAATAATCGTGCCGAAATCGGGCTGGCCGGTTTTTGGGCATACGCTCGTGAACTCCGGGCAGTTAATCGAGATATTGTAATCTCGCCCAGGGCGGGGATTGTCAAAAAGTTCAATTTTTAGCTGTTCCATTTAATCAATTTACCTTTAATTATTTGAAAGTACTAATATAATACAAATTTATGGTTTTATCAAGTAAGGTGTTCATGAAATATACAAGTAAAAAGGCTGTTATTCTGCTTAGCGGAGGTCTTGATTCAAGCACAACGCTGGCAATCGCCCAATCAAAGGGCTTTGACTGCTATGCGCTGACGTTTCGATATGGCCAGCGGCACAGCGTTGAGCAGAAAGCGGCTGTGAAAATCGCGAAATTTTTCGGCGCAAAGCAGTTGCTTATAGATATTAACCCGGCGGTGTTCCTGCATTCGGCATTGACGGATAAATCCATCAAAGTACCGATGGGCAGAAAAATAGACACATCGAAAATACCGGTAACTTATGTGCCGGCACGGAATACTCTGTTCTTGAGCTATGCTCTTGCGATGGCAGAATCGGTCAGTGCGTTCGATATTTTCATCGGCGTCAATTCTACGGATTATAGCGGGTATCCGGATTGCAGGCCGAAGTATATCAAGGCTTATGAAAAGATGGCGAATCTTGCTACTGCGGCTGCCGTTCAGAAAAAGGGCAAATATAAAATTCATACGCCAATTATTAAGATGACAAAATCGCAGATTATCAAAACAGGAACTAAGCTCGGCGTTGATTATTCGCTGACGCACAGTTGCTATAATCCAGACAAAACCGGCAGAGCGTGCGGAAGATGCGATTCGTGCCAGTTAAGATTAAAAGGCTTTGCAGATGCGAAACTTAAAGACCCGGTCGAATATGCAAAAAGATAAAATCAGTATTTCAGAAATATTTTATTCGATTCAGGGCGAAGGATTTTTGGCGGGCGTGCCGAGTGTCTTTATCCGCATTGCCGGTTGTCCGCTGCGATGCAAATTCTGCGATACATCTTATGCCGCTGATGCAAAATCAGGAAAAAAACTTTCCATCAGTCAAATACTCACGCAAATCAAAAAATATCCAACGAAATATATTGTAATCACCGGCGGCGAACCGATGGTTTGTCAGAATTTGTCTTTGCTTTGCAAGGCACTCAAAAAATACCACATCACAATCGAAACGGCAGGAATCAAATTCATCGGTGGCTTGAAATGCGATTTAATGAGCATCAGTCCGAAACTTTCCAATGCGTATTCGAAGCCAGGCGATAAAAAAACATATCTGAAAATTGACGAACTGCAAAAATTGATAAGCCATTATAATTATCAATTGAAATTTGTCGTCGAAAAAGAGAAGGATGCAAAAGAGGTTAATCAAATCCTTAAAAAGTTGAAAAACCTTGATTCCACCAAGGTTATGCTTATGCCGCAGGCGAGGAAACTGGCCGACTATATGAAACGAGGCGAACTTTGTGCAAAATTGTGCAAAAAGTGTGGATTTGCGTTTTCGCCAAGGCTTCAAATCACACTCTGGGGCAATAAAAAAGGAAAATAGTGTGAAATATTTGCTTGTTTTTTAAGCAATAGGCGATATAATATTATTGTTTTACTCTTTGCAGGAAAGGAAGAAGATTTGTTAAGGGGAAAGTACATAATATTGTTTTTGCTGCTCTCGAACGTATCCTGTCTGGTATTTAGTAATACTCCAAATTTCACTCTTGATGTAGGTATTGTCAAAGATATATGCAAATCAGAAGGGGCAAGTTCTTATCCTGATTATTTGACAGTAGCGAATGGTTTTTTATTTTTTCGAGCCACGAATGATACTGCCGGCCAACGGTTATGGAAAACGGATGGTACCGCTTCTGGAACTTCAATGATAAAAGACATTTCGCCGGGAAATGAATTTATAAATATAAATAACATACTTTATTTCAGGGTAGAACATTATATAGGTCAAGAGTATACGCACGAGTTATGGAGAACTGACGGCACTGACGCGGAAACTTATATGGTAAAGAAGATTAGTGGAACGTGGGGTTCAGGACCATATAATTTCACGAATGTTAATGGAATTTTGTATTTTACCGCAGATGATGAAATAAATGGAGGAGAGCTTTGGCGAAGCGATGGAACTGAATCAGGGACTTATATGGTCCAAGACCTTAATCCTGGTTCGGGAGGTTCATGGCCTAAAATACTAACAGTTACGAGTGATATGTTTTATTTTTCAACGTTCATGGATTCAAGCAAGACAAGTGTGTTGTATAAAAGAAACTGCTCATCTGGCAGCGCAGTGATGCTCAAAGACTTCGGATACGATGCGCATATTAATTATTTTGGCACCATCGGCAACATCGGATATTTTTCCACTTTTTCTGAAGAAGAATGGCGATCGTATTTATGGCGCACTGATGGAACTTCAAGCGGAACATATAAAGTTACTGAAAAGGTTTCACCTGAAGGTCACATATTATTAAATTCTAATCTATATTTGAAAGGCTGGGATGATATACACGGCCGTGACTTATGGAAAACTGATGGAACAGATAGTGGGACGGTTCTTGTAAAAGATATGAATTCCAACAATATGGATGAACTGGTGTTAGCTGGAAATAATTTATTCCTTAATACTTATAATGAAACAAGCGGGCAAACGGAATTATGGAGAAGTGATGGAACCGAAGAGGGTACAGTGTTACTGTATGATTTCAATGGATGTTGGTTATTGGAAGATGTAAATGGAATCCTATATTTTGCTGCTGATGAAGAGGTACATGGATTTGAATTGTGGAAAAGTGACGGGACACAGAGCGGAACGGTATTAGTAAGGGATTTAGAACCAGGCATTGAAAGTTCTTATCCGTACCAAATAGTTAAAAATGGAAATTATTTTTATGTTTCTACTTCTAATGGCCTATGGAAAAGTGATGGTACAGTACAAGGTACAATATTGATTAAAAAAGTTACGCTAAATGGTGGTATAGTTCCTTTTGCCCAATCGAATGGTTTGTATTATTTTACAGCGGATGATGGAAAGTATGGGCATGAATTATGGCGAAGTGACGGCACTACAGCGGGGACATTTATGGTAAAGAATATTATGCCGGAATCTTCATATCCGAAAGAGCTTACAGAGGTAAATTCAATTTTGTTTTTTACAGCCAATGACGGCAAACACGGACAGGAATTGTGGAAAAGCAACCGTTCCAAAAAGGGGACATTGCTGATTAAAGATATTTGTGCCGGGCCGGACAGTTCCGATATTTCAAGTATGACAAAGATGAACTCAAAAGCTTATTTTGCAGCTAATGATGGAATACATGGGAAAGAATTGTGGCGGAGTGATGGTACAGAGGCAGGGACTTACATGGTTAAAGATATCGTTGTCGGCCCCAGTAGTTGCTCGCTAACGGAAATAAAAGCATTAGGTAATGTGTTGTATTTTGTGGCTTCTGATGGGCAATGCAAGGCCATATGGAAGAGTGACGGGACGTTTGAAGGAACAAATAAAATTATAAATTTATACGAGCCGGATTGTCTGACGGCATCTGGTGATAAATTGTTTTTTAGGTGCTGGTCGGAATTATGGAAAACAGATGGAACCGCGGATGGTACGGTAATGCTGAAAAAATTTCATGATGCGTCAGCATATGGTTTTACTGATATAAATGGGATTCTATATTTTTATGGCGATAACGGAGTACATGGTACTGAATTATGGAAGAGTGATGGAACAGAAGAAGGTACCGTGATGGTTAAAGATATTTATGCAGGTGAGAATAGTTCAATAATTACCGCTTTAGATTTTGCTACAATAGATAATAAAATTCTATTCAATGCAGGAAACGAGGCAAATGGAATAGAACTATGGGAAACAGATGGTACTGAAGAAGGGACAATGCTGTTTAAGGATATTAATCCGGGCAGCGGAGATTCGTATCCGTGGGGATTTACAACGATAAACAATAAAGTTTATTTTTATGCAGATGATGAGGGCGGCAGCGGTTTGTGGGTTACAGATGGAACAAGTGCCGGCACAAATAAAGTAACATCTACATCTGGTGTTTCTTCAGATATTATTAAAGTAAACAATATGATGTATTTTAAATCAGATGATGAAACACACGGGTATGAGCTTTGGCACAGTGATGGTACTGCGGAAGGGACATTTATGGCAAAAGACATTGCTCCTTCTTTAGGCAATTCAGACCCAAATAATTTAGTCGATGTCAATGGGGTGTTGTTCTTTTCCGCCAGTGACGGTGTAAACGGCAGAGAGCTTTGGTATGCAAGAGTCTCATTAACTGGAGATTTTGATGAAGATGAAGATGTGGATTTTAAGGATTTTGCAGTCCTTTCAGAGCAATGGATGCTTGAAAGGTTAGCAATGGATATATCTGAAAACAAGGGAGATGGTATAGTCAATTTTCTGGATTGGGCGGTTTTAACAAGTGATTCTGAAAATATAGATAATAAAGCTATGAGCTTATTTTCGAAACAGTGGTTAAAGTCTGGCGCGTATACAGGAGATGTTGCTCCACAGACAGGCGGCGATGGTCAAGTCGATGGATTAGATTTAATCTTTTTTGCTGAAAATTGGCTTGAAAGGTATTAGGTCTTCAAACACAAACCCACTCTTATTTAAATCTACAAAGTTTTGGGGAAATAAACGAGGAAAATAATTTTTTGCCCATTTTAACTACAGATTATTATTGCAACAAGCCGATTTTATATCTATAAATAGAACATTCTAACACACAAAACGGAGTTTACTTTGAAGATAATGGAGTATAGTTCTGTACAATGTGCACATCGTTATTATGTGCCGTTCGGGACCAAAAATATGGAAAAGAAATCGCCAGCGGAAGGCAAATGTTATCATTTTATTGGTATCGGCGGCGTAGGCACCAGCGCGTTGGCAGCTATCCTGATGAAGGAAAAAGCTTTTGTCAGCGGCTCCGATATGCAAAATTCCAATCTCACCGAAAGGCTTACCGATGACGGTGCGGTCGTAAAAATCGGTCATCAAGCCGAGAACCTGCCCGAAAAATTGGACGGAGTCATCGTTTCGGCGGCTGTAAAAGACGATAATCCTGAACTGCTCGAAGCACGAAAAAGACACATCCCAATCTATAAATATGCTCAAATGCTGGGGTTAGTGATGGACAGGTACAAGGGTGTCGCCATCTCCGGCACTCACGGCAAAAGCACAACCACCGGCTGGCTCGTTTGTGTGCTCAAAAATCTTGGTATTGACCCAAATTTCGTTGTAGGTGCCGACATTATGCAGTACGGCGTTTCGTCCGGCGTAGGCAATGGCGATTGCTTTGTCGCAGAGGCTTGCGAATATGACAGGAGTTTCCTGAATCTTCGGCCGCAGGTCGGGGTTATTCTGAATGTTGAGCCTGACCATCTTGATTATTATGCCGATATTCACGAGATTGTCGAAGCGTTCGGCGATTTCACTAATGGTATCAGGCCTGACGGTACGCTGGTTGCCTGGGGTGAGGATAAAAATGTCGCGAAACTGCTGTCTAAATTCCGCAGGGATAAAAATATTCTGACATTCGGTCTTTCTGATAAATTCGATTACTCGGCAAAAGACATAACAGAATTTCCAGACAGGACGGAATTTGTCTGTCTTAACAAACAAAATGTAATCGGCAAAGCTGTTATTCGTCTGCCGGGCAAACATAACGTTAAAAACGCTCTTGCGGTAATCGCCGCGGCGGTATCGCTCGGACTTGACGCCAAAGACGTGCTTGAAGTGCTTGGCGGGTTTGAAGGTATGGACAGGCGGCTGATGAAAAAGGCCGAGATTAACGATATTTGCGTTTATGACGATTACGCTCATCATCCGACTGAAATTAAGGCGAGTTTGAATGGTATGCGGCAGCGATACGATGGCAGGAGGATTTTCTGTATTTTCCAGCCGCACCAGTACAGCCGGACGCGATTTTTGCTGAAGGATTTTGCCGACAGCTTCAAACTGGCGGATTTGACGATTGTGCCGGAGATTTATTTCGTGCGAGATACGGAAAAATCGAAAAATGAAGTCAACTCACAAATGCTCGTCGATGAAATCAAGAAAAACGGCAGTAATGCGATGTTTATCAATTCTTTTGAAAGCATTTGCGAATTTTTGAAAAGTAATGTAAAATCCGGCGATATTTTAATGACTATGGGAGCTGGTAATGTCTGGAAAGTTGCGGACGAATATATTCAGTGGCTTAGAACAAATAGTTGAAAAAGACTACGCTTTAAGCGAAATGACATGGTTTGGTTTGGGCGGCAAAGCCGAATATTTTGTTCGGCCTGCGAATGCCGAGCAGCTTGCGGAAGTGGTGCGCCGATGCGGCGAACACAATGTTCCGCTGCGCGTGCTGGGATTCGGGTCGAATCTTCTTGTCCGCGATGAAGGCGTTAAGGGCGTTGTCATAAAATTGGACGGCGAGGAATTCTGCAAAGTCGAACCGGTTGACGGCCTTTTTGTTGCAGGCGGCGGAGCGGATTTGAGTAAACTCGTTCTGAACTGCGTTCGCAAAGGGCTCGGCGGACTGGAGTCGCTTGCGGGTATTCCTGGTTCAATCGGCGGCGCGGTGCGAATGAACGCCGGCGGAAATTTTGGCGATATCGGCGCTGTGATTGAATCGGTTGTTCTGATGGACAATCAGGGCAAGATTTTTGAAAAGTCCCGGCCGGAACTTGCGTTCGATTACAGACATTCAAATATAACCACGAAAATAATTCTTGCGGCAAAATTAAAATTGGTCGAGGCTGACCCCAATCAGTTATTGCGGTCTGTTAAGGAAGTCTGGATTTATAAAAAAAATACGCAGCCTTTGAATATGAAAAGTGCCGGCTGTGTTTTCAAAAATCCTCGCGGTATGAGCGCAGGCGCGATGATTGACCGCTCCGGCCTGAAGGGCACTAAAGTCGGCGGTGCAATGGTTAGCGAAAAACACGCGAATTTTATCGTCGCTGAAAAAGGATGCAAAAGCGGCGATGTTATTTCATTGATAGATACAATCAAAAAGAAAGTAAAAGAAAAATTCGATGTTGCACTCGAGTTGGAAATAGAAATCTGGTAAGAAAATAAATCAAAAATTAAATATTAAAAATCAAAATTATGGAACGACCTGCGGGTCGGATTAATTTAAATGGATTTAAATATATCAGGCGATTTAAAAGTTGCGGTATTGATGGGGGCGGTTGGTTCTGAACGTCAGGTAAGTCTGACCAGCGGAAAGTGCGTTGCCGATGCGCTGCGGAAAGTCGCGTCGCTTGAGGTGATCGAGCACGATTTTCTGCCTGACAAACCATACATCCTTGACGACAAGAGCATAGACATATTCTTTCTTGTATTTCACGGAGAATTCGGCGAAGGCGGCGATATGCAGGAGATTTGTGAACGTAAACGATTGTTGTTCACCGGCTGCGATTCGAAGTCGAGCAGAATTGCGTTTGACAAAATGGCTTGTAAGAAAGCGCTTCAGGCTGCTGGTGTTCCGACGCCGCCGGTTGTGGAAATCCGAAAATCCAAAGAGCTTGCCGGTTTAAATCAAAAACTAAATTTCTCCGCTGATGGAAAATTTGTCGTTAAACCAATACGAAACGGAAGCAGCGTTGGTGTGCAGATTGTTACAGGCGCTGACAGTGCAGCGGCGGCAGCGGAAGAATGTTATTACGAGTTCGGCGATTGTATGATTGAAAAATTTATCACTGGTCGCGAAATTACGGTCGGTATTGTCGATGATAAAGTTCTGCCGGTTATAGAAATCAGGACATCGAGAGATTTTTATAATTATGACGCGAAGTATAATGACGATCAGACTCAATATCTGTTTGACACAATTCAGGATGAGGCGCTGCTGGCCAAAATTAATAATGTCGCGATGAAAAGTTTTAAAGCTGTCGGATGCAGAGATTTCAGCAGAATAGACCTGATTATCGGCGGCGACGGTGTTCCTTATGTTATAGAAATTAACACGATTCCCGGCTTTACGTCGCATTCATTATTGCCGAAAGCCGCGGCCAAAACAGGAATGGATATGACCCAACTGTGTATGAGAATTATTCAGACGACTTTGAGAAGGAAAGCATAGTTGGCAGAGAAAAATAAAAAATCGTGGTTTGGTTTTGGTAAAAAGAAACTTACAAAAACCGAAAAGAAAGAGCGTTCCAAAGCAGTTCGCAATACGCTGAATATCTTTATCGTTATTATCCTCGGAGTCGGTCTGACGGTTGGTTTCATCTATCTCGACAGGTTTGTCAAAACCAGTTACCGCTTCGGGCAACAGTCGCTTGGGCTGGAACTTATGGGTGTGCCGGAATGGGTCAGCCCGGAACTCGAACATGAGATTGCCGATGCGGCGAGAAAAGGCGGGCACAATTTCATTTTGAATGAAACTACGGCCAGAATTATCGGCGAAAATCTGCGGCCTTTGGCGTGGCTTTATAATGTTCAGGTCAGTGTTGGAAGCAAGGCGATTGTTGTCAAAGCCGATTTTCGAAAGCCGCTGGCGATGGTTACTTCGCACGATGGGTGGTATTATCTTGATGCGCAGGCGGTGGTGCTGGATTATGTGCCGATAAGTAAGCTGACGATTGTGGAAATTGCAGGTGTGCCATCGCATAGTCTCTCGTCGCGTTCGATTGGCGAACCCTGGCAGAGCGATGATGTCGCGGCGGCAATAGAATTGATTCAACTTTTGGACAAAATGGATAAGCAGGTTGAGCCGAACAAGCCGCTGCTTGCGGAAATTAAATCTATCGATATGAGCAATTTTAACGGACGCAGAAGTGTTTCGCAGCCGCATATAGTTTTTTACGCCAAAGACGGAACTGAAATTAGATGGGGCGCTCGCATCGGCCAATGGCATAAAAATCTCGAAGCTAAAGACGAAGAGAAACTGGCAATCCTTTACAACACTTACAAGGAATACGGCACAATCCAGATTCGCGACGCTCAAAAGGGAAGCTTCATAGATTTGACACGACAACAGAATCTGTCGTTGCCAATTGACCGGTACTAACCAATATCAAAAATTAAAAATAAAAAATCAAAAATTGTGGAATGCCTTCGGCATACTTATTTATTTTTTTTGTCGCCATTTTGGCATTTGGTCAGGCGTAACTTTTTTCCACAAGCCTGCCTTTGATTTCATCGCCTGTTTTTCGAGCTGGGCATATTCTTTATTGAAACTCTGCGAGAAACGCGGGTCGGCATACGCAAAACCATTCGATATAAGTTCCTCATTTAATATGCCGCCGTCGTCAAGCTGAATGTGCGCGAGCAATCGGCCATATTTATCGCGGGGATTTGAACGTGCGTCCATAATCACGGTAACTTTTCTGCCGAGCGTTTTTTCTTTTGTAAATGCACTTGCTTCCGGACCAAAATACATCACAGGCGTATCGGGCTTTTTTGTTTCAGGTGTGTCGACGCCGAGCAGTCTGATTCTGGTATGTTCGTACCTGCCGTCGGGGATGTTTATATCAATCGTATCGCCGTCAACGGCTTTTGTTACGATAAAAGTTTTCTTATGGTATTTGTCCCACTCATTTACATCCTGCGTTTGCGAAACAGGAACTGCGGGCTGGGGTATGAAATGATATGTTCTGTCGAGCCAAACTAAAACAGAAAGAAATAAAAAAGCCGAAAGCGTTAGAATCTTCTTTCGCAATCGGCTTTGAGCGTATTTCATTTTTTTATTTTTCAGATTATTTAGCCACCAAGCCACCAAGGCACCAAATTATTTAAGGGTATCTCTAAAAATTAACAAAATTTCGTGCAGTTCGCCGCACATTTGATATAGTTAGCTCATTGACAAGTAAATTACGGTTTTTCATATCATTGGCAAAGGATTTCTTATGATGCTCTCCGGACTTTTCGACT